>CADEDX010000251.1 GCA_902826195.1 uncultured Bradyrhizobium sp.
TACTGGTGCGGGTGGCGGAACCGACCGAGCCGAAGAACGTCCAGGACGTGCAGTAGATCGCCAGCGACAGCGGGTAGATCAGCATGGTGGCGCGGCCGCGCTGGCTCGGCGACAGCCGGTCGCCGTAGCTGGCGACGCCGAACAGCAGGCCGATATAGGCAAAGGCGGCGGCGATCACGCCCCAGTCATGCAGCATCGCTGCGTGTCTCCCTCTCCGGTCGGGCGCGTGCTGGCGCCAGAACCAGAACGCGTGCCGGGAGTATAAACACTTTGGGCCGGCAGCGCATCGCGCCACCGGCCCAATTTGAAGGGGTCAGGAGAACAGGGTTACTCGGCCGCCAGCGATTTCTGCTTCAGCGGCAGGCCGAGACGGTCCCAGACCTGCAGCAGCGCTTCGGCGAGCCCGTCAATCAGGCCGTCGTCGTGGTAGGGCGAGGGCGTGATGCGCAGGCGCTCGGTGCCCTTGGCGACTGTCGGATAGTTGATTGGCTGGATGTAGATGCCGTGTTCCTCCAGCAGCATGTCGCAGGCCTGCTTGCACTTCTCGGGGTCGCCGACGAACAGCGGCACGATGTGGGTGTCGCTCGACATCACGGGCAGGCCGGCGGCATTGAGGATCGCCTTGACGCGGGCGGCGCGGTCCTGGTGGCGCTCGCGCTCCCAGTTCGAGCCCTTCAGGTGGCGGATCGCGGCGGTCGCGGCCGAGCAGATCGCCGGCGGCAGCGCGGTGGTGAAGATGAAGCCCGGCGCATAGGAGCGGACCGCGTCGATGATCTCGGCATTGCCGGCGATGTAGCCGCCGAGGCAGCCGAAGGCTTTCGCGAGCGTGCCCTCCAGCACGTCGATGCGATGCATGACGCCGTCGCGCTCGGCGATGCCGCCGCCGCGCGGGCCGTACATGCCGACCGCGTGCACCTCGTCGACATAGGTCATGGCGCCGTATTTTTCGGCGAGATCGCAGATCTTCGACAGCGGCGCAACGTCACCGTCCATCGAATACAGGCTCTCGCAGGCGATCAGTTTTGGCCGGTCGGGACCGGCGGCGATCAGGAGCTCTTCGAGATGCGCGACGTCGTTGTGGCGGAAGATCTGGCGCTCGCAGCCGGCCTGGCGCACGCCTTCGATCATCGAATTGTGGTTCAGCGCGTCGGAGAGGATCAGGCAGTTCGGAATCAGCTTGGCGAGCGTCGAGATGCCGGTCTGGTTCGAGACATAGCCCGAGGTGAACAGCAGCGACGCCTGCTTGCCGTGCAGATCGGCCAGTTCCTGTTCGAGCTGCACCAGCGGATGATGGGTGCCGGCGATGTTGCGGGTGCCGCCGGCGCCGGTGCCGACTCTTGTGGCGGTCTCGACCATGGCGCCGACCACCTTGGGATGCTGGCCCATGCCGAGATAGTCGTTGGAACACCAGATCACGACGTCGTGCTTGCCCTTGGGCGAGTGCCACACCGCATGGGGAAATCGGCCGGCGATCCGCTCGAGGTCGGCGAAAACGCGGTAACGCCGCTCGTCATGCAGGCGATTGAGGGCGGACTGGAAGAATTGGCTGTAATCCATCGCAAGACCCGAAGCGGAGGAAGAGCTGAGGCGGAACCGGCCGGTTTCGCTCGGCCTTTTTAGAGCCTTTCCAGCTCGGGTGTCCATGCGAAATCCCGCATTTCGGGGCCGCTCCGGGATGCTACCTAGGCGGCAAAAATATTGATCGGGATCAAGGCGCTAGGCGGGATTTACGTCCCGGCATTTTCGCCGTGCAGCCGAAACCGTGAACCGCCCCGCAGGGCGCCTCAAATCCGGCTAACCGTCCAGTTCCCTGATGGCGCGATTAGCGGCGATGACAGCTTCTTCTTCAGACTTGCTGTCTTCCGCCGTCACAAAGCCCCGGATCGCTTCACCCCGCGTGAACGTGGCGGGCTGAACAATCGGCGTCATGTTGGCGCGCCAAAGTCCGGGTTGGCGCTGAAAGGTAAGGATCCTGTAGTCAGACGTCTTGGCCATTGCAGTCCTTTTGGCAGTCCTTTTGCGATCATCCTGTCGCGCCAGCAGCGCCAAGGCGGAACGATCGTGTGTTTCCGAGTTGTTTAACAACCGCGACAGATATTCTTCAGTTTGGCGGCCGTTCGGGCCTCCTCGGCGAGGAAGGGGTCCTTGTATTCAGGTCGCGAGGCGTCTCTCTCAAGCGCTTTGGGCTTTTCTCTCTTCGGAGGCGACGCGGCGTCGTAGCAGGCGAGCCGCGCGCTCGTGCTTTCGATCGAACGGCACTCCTGGCCTGCGGCAAGCGCGCCCGATGCGAAGGTGCACAGGGCCAATACGGCGGCAACCGTTTTCATGCATTTTCCTTTGCGTGCGGCATCGCCCGAGGACCAGGAAGTCACATCGATGAATAGCGAACCGCATTTTTCAGCGCACCGTCGATCTCGTCAGCCAATTCGGCCTCACCGATTGCATGAAGCGCGGACGCCATCGTCGACGCTTGCGCGGCACTCATCGAAAGCGGCTCGCTCGTCTCGTAGCTGAACTTGATCCGCCAAATTCCGCCGGGGTTACGGTGCGGCTCGACAAGCAACGCGGGAAGATCAGGTAGTCCATTCTCAAAAAGCAGGGCTGACCGCGTCAACATGGCGGCATCAAATCAGGGCTGCAGTTATGGAAAACTTGGACACGAATATTCGCTTGGTGTGGCGTCAGATCTCGCATGCCACGACCGTGCGCCCATTTGGGTGCAATAGCCATGGGTAGTTTGGCGGTAAGTTTGGTCAAATCAGGTAGGTGAGTACCGTGAACACGCGGACCGTCGTATGGGTCAGGATGCGAAGCACTTGCATCCGCCCTCCTGATTCAGCCTGGCGCTGTCAGGTGGTGCGGAAGCGCAGGATGCCGTCGGTCACTTCCGAGGTCAGACGACCTTCGTTGATCATGTAATTGACGTGGGCGATCAACTCGCCGGAAGCAAAGCCCATCTGGTGCACATCGAGGGGATATTTGTTGAACACGACCGGTACCAGTTCCCGCGATGTTTGCGGGACTTCGCGGCAGGCTTCCGCGATCAGGCGGCAGCGGTCCTCGTGATGGTCGGCGAGCTGCTTGATCCGGGTCTTGAGGCCGTAGAACGGCACGCCGTGGCCGGGCAGCACCATGACGTCGTAGGGCAGGGTGGTGGTCAGGCTAGCGAGCGAGGCCAGATATTCGCCCAGCGAGTTCTGTTCGGGTTCGACGGCCCAGACACTGACATTGGGCGAGATCTTGCTGAGGACCTGGTCGGCGGAGAGAAACAGCTTGTCAGCCGCGCAATACAGCATGACCTGGTCGAGGGCGTGGCCGCCGCCGGTGATGACCTTGAAGCGGCGGGTTCCGATCACGACCTCGTCGCCGTGGGAGATGCGGTGGTAGGCCGGCGGCAGCACCGAGACACGCTTCAGATAATCCTGGCCGCGGCCGAGCAGTTTGTCGGTCAGGTCCTCGTCCATGCCGTGACGGCGGAAGAACAACCGCTGCGCGTTCTTCCGCTCTTCGGTGCCGCGGTTCTGGTGATAGACCGATTGCAGGTATTCGACCTGCGACATCTGCAGCGGGCAGTCGAAGCGCTCCGTGATCCAGCCGGCAAGGCCGACATGATCGGGATGCGAATGGGTGACGATCAGCCGTGTGACCTTCACGTGCTGCAACGGTCCTTCAAACAGCGTCGTCCACGCCGCAATGGTTTCTTCATTGCCAAATCCGGAATCGACCATCGCCCAGCCGTCGCCGTCGCCGTCGGCCAGCAGGTAGATGTTCACGTGATTGAGCCGGAACGGCAGCTTCAGACGGACCCAAAGCACGCCGGGCATCACCTCGACCACCTGATCGTGGCCGGGGTGGTTTTCCCAGGGGTATCGCAGTGCCTCGGCCGAGGACTGCACGGTGTCGGTTTTCGAGTGCATGCTACCGGCTTAGCGGCAGAGGCGGCGCTGCGCTAGTTGAAAAAAGCGGGCAGGGGATTGGAGACTTGCATTGCTCGCGCCGTTATTCCGGGGCGCATCGAAGATGCAAACGATGGGGCGCCCTTGCGCCCCTGAGAATCCCGAGATTCCGGGTTCTATGCTTCTCATAGCCCCGGAATGGGGGTGTATGTGGCCTTTACGCCGCCCGGATATTCGACAGGAACACGTCGATTTCCTCGCGCAGCACGTCGGCCTCGCGGCGCAGTTTGTCGGAGGCGGTCAGCACCTCGTTGGCGGTGGTTCCGGCCTGCGCCGAAGCGCTGGAGACGCCGACGATGTTGGTGGAAACCTCGCTGGTGCCGCTGGCGGCATGCTGGATGTTGCGTGCGATTTCGCGCGTCGCCGCACCCTGTTCCTCGACCGCGGCCGCGATCGCGGTCGTCACCTCGTTGATCTCGGCGATCGTGCCGCTGATGTTGCGGATCGCGGAGACCGCGGTCTCCGTCACCGTCTGCATGCTGCCGATCTGCTGGCGGATCTCGTCGGTGGCCTTCGCGGTCTGGTTGGCGAGGCTCTTCACTTCGGAGGCGACCACGGCAAAACCGCGGCCGGCGTCGCCGGCGCGCGCTGCCTCGATGGTGGCGTTCAGCGCCAGCAGATTGGTCTGCGAGGCGATGGTCTGGATCAGGTCGACCACCACGCTGATGCGCGCGGCGTTGTCCGCGAGCCCTTGCATGGTGGCATCGGTGGCGCCGGCGTCTTCGACCGCCTTGCGGGCGATTTCAGAGGAGGTGACGACCTGCCGGCCGATTTCCTCGATCGAGGACGACAGTTCCTCGGTGCCTGACGAGACGGTCTGCACATTGGCCGAAGTCTGCTCGGCGGCGGTCGCGACCGTGGTCACCAGCGCGCTGGACTTGTCGGCGGTCGCCGACATGGCCTTTGCGGTTGTCTGCATCGAGCCTGCGGCGTTCGACAGGCTGTAGAGCGCGGTTCGGACGGTGGTTTCGAACTCGACGATGCGGGCTTCCATGCGGCTGGCGCGTTCGCTCTTGGCAATGCGGTCCTTGTCCTGCTCGGCGGACAGCGCGCGGCTGTGGATCATGCTTTCGCGGAACACCTGCAGCGAGTCGGCCATGACGCCGATCTCGTCCTGATGATGGGTCTGATAGATCTCGGTTTCGAGGTCGCCGCTGGACAGCACCTGCATCGATTGCTGCAGGTTGCTTATCCGCCGCAGGATGTTGCGGCCGACATAGAGCCAGACGAACAGCACCGAACCGACCAGCGTGCCGATGCCGAGGGCGGTCATGACAATGGTGCCGAACGAAATATCCTGGCGCGCCCGCCAGGCCGCGGCTTCCGTTTCCTTCTGCACGCCGTCGACCAGCTGCTGTACGCTGACGCCGAGGCCGACATTGAGCTTGCGGGTTTCCTCCAGGATGGTCTGACCGAAATTGTCCGCATCCAGTTCCTGCTGGCGTACCTTGAAGATGCCGTTCTTGCCGTCGGCGAGTGCCAGCAGGTCGAGTGTGGCCGACCGCACGACATTCATCGCCGTGGTCTTCGGCAGGTTTTCCGCATTTGACCTCACGCGCGCCTGCGCGGTGCGGAATTCCTTGCTGATGCCA
The DNA here is from genome assembly GCA_902826195.1 of uncultured Bradyrhizobium sp. Classification (GTDB taxonomy): domain Bacteria; phylum Pseudomonadota; class Alphaproteobacteria; order Rhizobiales; family Xanthobacteraceae; genus Bradyrhizobium. The sequence continues at coordinate 5,549 of CADEDX010000251.1, forward strand.
TCGAGCGTCGCGCCGCTGGTGGCCGACAGCGCGGCGATCATGTCGAAGCCTATCAGGTTGCCGCTGGTGGCGATGTCTGCGAGTTGGTCAGCGACCTTGTGGGCCTTGACGGCATCTGCCTGCGAGAAGTTCGGCGACGCGTAGATGCTGTAGAGCTCGGTCTGGGAGTCGATCGCCGCAGGGGCGGCGGCTGCGATGAAGCTCCGTTGCGCCTTGCGCACCCGCTCGTACAGCTTTTCATGCTGTTCGGCCAGTTCGAGCCGCTCGACCGCCGCCGAGACTAGGCTCTTGATGGCCTCATCGATGTTTTTCATGTTGTCGTTCAGCGCGGCAACGACCGCCGGGTCGGCGCCGAGCGCGACGATCTCGCCGAGCTTCTGTGCGGCGATCGCCTGGGTTTCCTTCATCTTCCGGGTGCGCTCGTTCAGCGCACCTTCGCTGCGCGCGGCCAGCAGCGCCGGCCCCTGGCTTGCCAGGCTCGCGCTCTGTGCCGAAAGCTGCAGGCTGGCGGCAAGGCGCGGGATGTCCCGCCCGCTCAAATCGCCCATGGTGCCGCCGAGTCGTCCGAGCATCAGGCTTGCGCCGGCAGAGATGACGATCGCCATGCCCGCGATGACGGCGAAGGCGGCAAACAGACTGCCCCTGACGCCGAAGCGAAAACCCTTGGATTTGATTGGTGTCGCCATTTTGCCCGCTGCCCCGTCCACTACCTTGAGGTGTTTCCGTGCGGCAGTATCCCCGTACCCGGTTAACAAGTTTGGAATTGAAGGGCTTTTCGTCGTTTTTTTGGTGGCGAATGAATTGCGGTGTTCCGCAAACCCGGAAAACACGCGCCAAAAAGCAAAAAGGCCGGCGCGAATGCCGGCCTCCTGCAACTGACAGTTGAGATAGCTCAGTAGCGGGCGACAACCGGGCTCGCGAAGTTGAAGCGATAGTTGACGCCGAGCTTCACCGTGTGGTCGTCGGTGCGGAAGCTGCCGAACGGCGCGAGCGCGACAGGGGTAGTGAAGCGCGTGGTGCCGAAGTCATAATACATGTATTCGCCTTTCACAGCCCAGTTCGGGGCGACCATGTATTCGAGGCCGGTGCCGACGGTCCAGCCGTTGCTGTGGTTGCCGTTGAGCACGAAGGGGATCGGCGCGCCGGCCAGTGTTACCCGTTCATTGTTGTCGGAATAGGCGTAACCGCCTTTGACATAGAGCAGGCCCGGACCCCAGGTGTAGCCGAGGCGGGCGGTGATCGAGCCGAGGCCGCGCTGATCGTTGGTGTAGACGTAGGCGCCGGGGAAGGTGGCGGTGATGTTGCTCTTGCCAAGCCAGGAATACTGGCCCTCGGTACCGAGCACCCAGTTCTGCGCGAACTGCCAATCCAGGCCGGCCTGGATGCCGCCAAGCACGCGGGCGCTGGAATCGCTCAGCACCGCGCCGTTGAAGTCGCTGCTGCCGCTGAAGGCGCCGCCGACATGGCCGCCGATATAGAAGCCGGTCCAGAGCGGCGCCGCATAGGCGGGGGGCGCCTTGTAATAGGAACGGCCGCCGAGATCGGCGCCGAGGGCGGGGGCGGCTGCGGTGAGGGCCGCGATGGCCACAAGCGCTGCGAGGATCTTCTTCATAATGCTGGTCTCCGAAAACCGTTGGACGACCTGCAAGTGGGCCGCCTTCCATGGCCACGGAGATAGATCGCTTTTGTCTAAAATGCTGTCACCTGGAGGTGACAGCGGCTCGTAACCCAACCCATTGGCGGATAAACGTTTTTTGTACTTAATGAAGGCCTAATCAAAGGTTAGGGAAGGATTAATTTCGTCGCGCTTTTGGCCCGCTCTGGAAAGCTTTGCTTAACCAATGCGGCGGCGCACGTCGCCGCGCATCTGTTCGCGGAATGCCTGTCGGCGGGCGGGCCGCTCCTTCACCGGCACGTCGTGGCGATCGAACACGTTGAACATTTCCAGGATCGGGTAATGGTCGCTGGCCATCGCCAGGATGCGCAGCAGTTCCGCCACCGGCCCGGCCGGACCGGTGACCTCCCATTTGCGGATGGTGTCGGCGCCATCGGCGCTCTCGAGCCCGCAGAGTTTGGCCATGTCGGCAACCGTCAGCGGCCGGCCGATGGCCTCGCCGAGATGATGGCGAAGTTTTTTCAGTTCCGCTCCGGTCACCGGTTCTCCATTCGATTAGTCTCTGTGAAGTAAGTCACACACGCGATGGGACTTGGGGCGTATACGCAGCGCATTCACTCCTTGAGGAGGCTATCATGCGGCGGTTGATCGAAAGCCTGACGCCCCAAGCCCGCCAGCTCTACTGGAAATGGGTCGGCGGCGTATTCACCCTTTACGTGGTGCTGTTGCTCACCGCGGCAGGCCTGTTTGTCGGGCACGAATCACCGCGCAAGCTGGCGCAGGATCCGGTCACGACTGTGGCAGTGGAAGGCAAGACGCGCTCGATCTCCGAGGTCGCAGCGCCGGTGCGGCAGGCCGCGCGGTATTGATATCGGGTGCACGATCCGGAAATGCGCGTAGCGATTTTTCCTCGCGACAAACGCGGAACGCGTTGGCGTGGGGATCATGCACATGCCGGAGAACCAGCCCTCAGACGCCGATCGCATTCCGCGCCACCACGTCACGATAGAAGGCGACACTGAGTTTCGGCGTCCGGCGCTGGGTCTCGAAGTCGACGTGGTAGAGCCCGAAGCGCTTTTCGTAGCCAAAAATCCATTCGAAATTGTCCATCAGGCTCCAGAGGAAGTAGCCGCGGACAGGCACGCCCTCCGACGTCGCACGCTGCAATTGCCTGAGGTAGTTGCGCAGATACATGATGCGATCGAGGTCGTAGACTTTGCCGTCGGCGTGAACCTTGTCCTCCGACGAGGTGCCGTTCTCGCTGATGTAGATCGATTGTATGTTCCAGACTTTGGCCGCGAGCCGCGGCGCCCAGTAGATCGTCTCCGGCCCGACGCGCAGCCAGTCAGAGTTCATATGCGGGAACGAGGCGGGGAACGGCAGCACGCTCCAGCCCGGCGCCTTGTCGGAAGCCGCGATATAGAACTGCGGCGCGTAGATGTTGAGGCCGACGAAATCATTCGGGGAGGAAATGATCTTCAATTCCTCATCGGTGAATTTCGGCGCGGCCGGGCCCGCATACTGCAGAAACCCGTCGGTGTATTTGCCTTCCAGAATCACGCCGAGGAAGCCCGAGTTCAACTCGCGCGTCGCGATCTCGGCGGCGCGGACGTTTTCCGGCGTGTCGAACGCCGGCACGCAGGCCGCGATGTTCTCGGCCGGTCCCACTTTGGTGCCCGCGCGGCCCTGCGCGCGGATCGCCTGCACCGCACGGCCGTGCGCCAGCGCCACATGGTGGCGGCCCTGGTTGACCTCGGCGTCCGGCAGTTT
>CADEDX010000252.1 GCA_902826195.1 uncultured Bradyrhizobium sp.
GCTGGCCGCCGGATAGCTGGTTGGGGCGCTTGTTGGCGTGCTCTTCAAGTCCGAGCGAACCGAGCAGCGCAAGGCCGCGCTCGCGCATCTCGGACTCGGACATGATGCCCGCGGCGCGCATCGGCAGCAGCACGTTGTCGAGCGAGGTGAACTCGGGCAGCAGGAAGTGGAACTGGAACACGAAGCCGATTTTTGTCAGGCGGACATCGGCGCGGTCCGACTCCGACAGCTTTGAAGTCGGCTGGCCGCAGATGATGACCTCGCCCTCGTTCGGCGCATCCAGCAGGCCGAGCAGATAGAGCAGCGAGGATTTGCCCGACCCCGACGGGCCGGTGATGGCGACGAACTCGCCCTTCTTGACCGCCAGGTCGATGCCGTTGACGAGGGTGTGCGACACCGTGCCCTCGATGCGGCGGACCAGCTCCACCGCCTGCAATGCGACCTCGGTCATGACGCCCCCCTGATGATTTCAACCGGATGCACCCGCGTCGCCTTGCGCGCCGGGAAATAGGCCGCGCCGGCACAGCATACCAGCGAGATGGCGCCAACGACCACGTAGTGCGTCGCCGAATAGTAGATCGACAGCGGCGTGGTTGTGCCCGTCAGCGGATTGAAGATCGTGATCTTCGACCAGCCGTAGCAGAGCAGGTAGCCGAGAACCCATCCGAACAGAATGCCGACCATGCCGATGATGGCGGCTTCGATGATGAAGATCCGCCGCACCGCGTATTCGCGCATGCCCAGCGACTTCATGATCGCGATGTCCGCGCGCTTCTCATGCGTGATTGTCGAGATGATGTTGTAGGTGGCAAAGGAGGATGTCAGCAGCATCGCGCCCATCACCGTGAGCACGATGAAATCGCGCACGGTGAAGGATGACAGCAGGTCGGCATTGGCTTCCTGCCACGACACGGATTTGTAGCCGGTCTGCGCTTCGACCTGGGCGGCGACCTTTTGCGCCAGCATCGGATCGGTCAGCCGCAGCCGCAACTGGTTGACGACGCCGCTCTGGCCCATCATCACCTGCGCCGGGCCCATCAGCGAATAGATCTGGTTTTCGTCGACGCGCTTCATGCCGCTTCGAAATACGCCGGTTACCGTCGAATTCAGCTGCACGCCCTGACCACCGACCAGCAGCACGGAGTTGCCGGTTTTCAGACCGAGCTTTTCAGCCAGCGCCTCGCCGATGATGATGCCGTTCGATGCGCGCGAGAGGTCTTCGATCTTTCCTTCGTGCATTTGTGAGGCAAGCTTTGAGACCTGAACTTCGCGGCGGGGATCGATGCCGGTCAGCGTAATGCCGATGCGCGCGCCGCCATGGTTGATGATCCCGGTGGTCTTGACCGAGGGCGCGACGTTGCCGGGAATCCAGGAGCGCAGCGAGCCCATCACCGATTCCGGATATTTGATGCCGGGCCGCCGGCCGACATTGGCGATATCGGACATCTGCACCGCGCCATATTCCTGTTCGGCCGGCTGCGTCGGCACCGAGCGCCGCTCGTCCTCGACGGTGATGTGCGGCATGGTGTCGACGAGCTGCCGCAGGAAGTCGATCTGCGACCCCTGCATCAGGCCCGCCATCATGATGGTGAAGCCGACACCCATGGACACACCGGCCATGCCGACCAGGGTCTGCCGCACCCTTGAGCTGACATGGGTCCATGCGATGTTGAAGATCAGTTTCACGGCGGTTACCGGTTGAGTATGTTGCGACGTGCGTCATTGACGACGGAGTCGACGTGCGCGGAAATGGCTGCCGAAATCACCGCATCGTCGGGATCCGTGGGCGTGGTGGTGGTGGTGGCGATGGTCGTGGCGGCGATTACCGCAGGTTCAGGCGCTGCGACGGGCTGATCAGCCGGCTCACTGGGGGCCACGGCTTCCGCCGCCCGGATCGCGGTGTTGTCGATGCGAATGCGGGCGCCGTCGGCAAGATCCCTGCGGGCGGGCGAAAGGATGGTGGTGCCCTTGGATATGTCGCCGATGATTTCGGTGTTGCGGGCGCCGCGGATGCCGACGGTAATGGGCACACGCCGCACCTGGCCGTCATCGACCAGCTGAACCCAGTCGCCCGCGATCGCCTCGGCCGGCACGACGATGGCCGAAGGCTTCTCGCGGTAGATGATGTTGACCTCGACCGACATACCGATCCGCAGCGGGGTATCCTGCGGCAGCCGCAGATAGACGCGGAAGGTTTTGCGGGTCGGATCGCCCTTGGGCGTAATTTGCGAGACCGTCGCCCGCAGCGACCGTCCGGGGAACGCTTCGCTGCGCAGAAACGCCTTCTGGCCGGAAACGATACGGTTGATTTCTTCCTCGTTGACTTCGGCCACGACCTGCATCGGCGCCGGCGGTCCGACCCAGAACAGCACGTCGGTGGGACCGGCGATCTCGCCGACCTCGCCGTCGCGCCGCAGCACCATGCCGTCGAGCGGCGCCTTCAGCAGCAGCGAGTCGAGATGGACCTTCTGCGCCGCGATCCGCGACTTGGCTTCCTCGTGCCTGGTCCAGCGCTGCTCGTACTCGGTGCGGGCGGCGTCGCTCTTGTCGCGATCCTTCTCGGCGCGCAACAGGTCGCGCTCGAGCTGGCCGCGATTGATTTCCATTTGTTCCAGCGCGCTGCGCTCTTCGGCGTCGTCCTGGCGGCCGAGGACCTGGCCGGCCTTCACCACCTGCCCTTCGCATCGGCACAGTTCGACCAGCCGGCGGCGCTGCAGCGGCACGACCTTGGCCCAGCGCTCGGGCTCGACGGTGCCGGTGCCGTAAACCGCTTCGGAAACCGGCGCGAGACTTGCGTAGCTGGTGGTTACCAGCGGCGGGAAAAGAAAACGGGAATAGGAGTAATAGCCGGCCCCTGCGGCGGCGGCCGCCAAAATTCCGGTTGCGATGAGATTGCGCAGTTTCATTGGTCGTCCCCTTGAATCAGAAGCCGAAGCGCTTGCGCAGGTTCGGCGGAACCTGGTCGAGTATTTCGCGCCCATCGTCCCGCTTGGCGTTTTTCACCTGCGGAGCCGGCGCCGCCTGCGGGGCCGGGGCCACCGGTGTGGCCCTCGTGAAGGTGGATGATGGCGCGGGTTGCGTCACCACAGGTGCCGCCACGGCCGCTGGCGCCGGCTGCTGCACGACTGCAGGTGCGGGGGGAGGCGGGGGCGGCGGAGGCGCTGCCGCCTGGGTGGGCTGATCGGCGTCTCCCGCCCTTTCGATGTAGGGTGACTTGCCGGCGCCGGCGGTCCGAACCGCGCGCCAGGCCCTCGCGTTGACCACGGCGCGGCCGATCTCGTCGCTCGTCATTCGCTTCATCAGCAACGACATCAGTTGCCGCGCGCCGTTACGATCCTCATCGACCTTGCTCGCCGAGGCGACGATGTAGGCCCAGCTATAGGCCTTCACACTGTCCTTGGTGACGCCGCGTCCGCTGGCATACAGGCCGGCAAGGATCAGCATGGCGTGGGCATGACCCTGATTGGTCGCGCGCGAGAACCAGCGAAACGCTTCCTGGTCGCTGCGCGGGCGGCCGACGCCTGCCGAATACAGCGCGCCAAGATAGAACTGGGCATCGTCATCGCCCACCTCCGCCGACTGCTCGTAGCGGGCGGCCATGGTCCGGTCTGATGCGGCATCGGCCAGGGCAGGGCGGAGATTGACCGGTGCAACGAGGCAGCAGACCGCTACCACAAGTGCACGGGCCGCGGCCGACGAAATCGCGTAACCCGTCCCCGCAACAGGATTGATCGATCGAAAAATTGAGATGCGCGACATGCTCATACGCTTTCGGTTGGATCGTTCGTGCCCGAAAGGCGTCTGAGCCGCGCTGATGCGGGCAAAATTTCCCCCCAGCGCCTTTCGTGATTGAAGCCTATCCCAGCTATGCGCCGACAAATGTGCGGCCCATCACATATCTGGCCTGACGCCATTGGAACCCGGGCCTTTTTTCGCCGGTGCCAGTTAGCAATCGTAATGCAAATCCAGGACGGATGCGTTCAGAGAAAGCAGCACTTTGAACAAAATATCGAGCCTCAGGCTCGCGGCGGAACCCGGCGCTTTGAGGGCTGCCCGATCTTGCTGCGTGCGAGCTAACCGCAGAGATCACCACGCATAGAAAAACTCGCCCGGGCGTTGCGGCCCGGACGAGCTTTCTCGCTTTCTTGGCTCTGGAATCAGTAGTAGCGGCAGACGTTGACCGGGCCGTAGGGGCTCCACTTCCAGCAGCTGTTGTAGGCGAAGAAATGCCGGTGGTGGTGGTGGTGATTACCATGGCCGAAATTGCCGTGGCCACCAGAATGACCATGACCGATGCCGTGGTGACCGTGGCCGCCGCCATGGCCGCCGTGGCGACCGCCCGCGAAAGCCTGCCCGGGGGCGGCCAGAGAAGCGGTGGTCAGCACTAACGCGGCAATCGCCGCGGTAATGATCGTCTTGAACTTCGTCATGGACGTCTCCTCAGTTGGGCAGGGCAAGGTTTGTCCTGCGATGATCCCATCCTGGAGACGCTGGCGGCGCTGCGACGTGACCGGGATCACTCAATTGGTGCGAGCGGTGCCGTGGGGTATCTTGCGGGGTATCTTGGCCTGGCCACGGTGCGATGACCGGCCGAACCGGTCTGGCTTGGCTCAAAGCAAATCCTCGCAAGGCCGTCCCATGCGCATCGGCGAACTCTTCATCCTCGGCTTCTACGGCAAGACCGTCCCGGCGTGGCTGGAGCAGTTCGCCGCCCGCTACGGCCTCGGCGGCGCGATCCTGTTTGACTACGCGTGCCGGACGCAAGCCTACGACAACAACATCGAATCGCCCGAACAGGTGCAGCGCCTGTGCGCGGAGATCGCCGGCCTGCCGTCAGGTCCGATGGTGTTCATCGACCAGGAGGGCGGGCTGGTGCGGCGGTTGAAGGAAAGCCGAGGCTTTGCGCCCCTGCCGAGCGCAAAGGAGTTCAACGACCTCGCGCCGGATCAGAAGCGGGCGATACTCACCGCAAGCTTTGCCGAGATGCGGCGGCTCGGCATCCACTATGATTTCGCGCCGGTGATCGACGTCGACTACAACCCCGAAAATCCCAATATCGGTAAGGTCAAGCGGTCCTATTCCGCCGATATCGCCGAGGTGGAGGCCAACGCGCTGCTGCTGAGCGAGGTGGCGCGGGCGCAACGCCTCGGACTTTGCCTGAAGCATTTTCCCGGCATCGGCGGTGCGCGCGTCGATTCGCATCAGGAGTTCATGGATATCTCCGATTCGCTGCGGGAGAAGCAGGAGGAGCTGTTCTATTCGCTGGCGCCAAAAATATTTGGCGATGCGGTGCTGGTCAGCCATGCCATCGTCAGGCAATGGGACACCGTTCGCCCGATGACCTTGTCCGCGGCGGGACTTGGCCGGTTGCGTGCACGCCTTCCGGACACGCTGCTGATCACCGACGACATGCAGATGCAGGGATTGCAGAAGGCGCTCGGCACCCGGGAGGCCGGCCTGCGATCGCTGAAAGCCGGCATCGACATGATGTGCATCGGCAACAACCTGCTCGATCAGGAGCAGGAGATGGCTGCCATCGCCGAATATGTCGAGCAGAGGCTGCGCGACGGAACCCTGTCCGCTCCGGCCATCGAACAATCGATCGCACGTGTGGCCAGACGAAAGACGCTTGTGATGGCCTGACGGGCAGCCCCGGGGCGGCGGAATCCCGCGAACGATCGGTTGCCTTGCAAGGCCGTTGAGCCTACAAGCCTTTTTTCAACGGAAAGTCCGACGATGGCCCACAACTTCGCGATCAACGACGACGTTCATCACCAGCAGCAGGGCCCGCAGGGCCGCGCCGCGGCCAAGGAGCGCAGTGTCTACACCATCGTCACCTGCCTGCCGATCGAAGCAGACGGTCGCCCGCGCTATCGTATCAAGAGCAAGACCGAGAACATCGAGCGCGTAGTGACCGAGGAGCAGATTTCCAGGCTCGGCTGATCGCTCCGGCGTGCAGCCGACTGTGCGGCTTATTGCGCCTTCTCGCGCGCCGCGATGCCGGCAGCCGCAGCGTCGCCACTTGCCCGTTGCTCACATACCAGCTCACGACCTCGACGCCTTCGGGCGGGAAAGCCTTCTAGAAGAACACGGTCAGCATTACGGCGTTGTCGGCCGTCGGTGCCGCGTTCTCCGCCGGTAGCGGCACGGCTTGCGCCACCGCGCCCGATCCGAACGCGATAGCGCCGGCCAGCACGGCCACCCTCATCCATGATCTGCTGGTTCGCGGCATCGCGGCTTCCGATTTGGATCGTTTGCGGGCTGAGCTCGTTCTCGATCATTGCGAGACGGCCGGCGGCTGTAAATCGTCATCGCTGAGAAGTTGGGTGCCGTTGCTGGCGCTGCGGCATCCGGTTGCGAAGCAAATCAGGCTCGCGCGGAGCGCGCGGTGAGTTGAAGCTCATTAAGAAACTAAATGAAGATGATGATACCGCGACAGCGGTATCCATCTGCTGAATCTACTTTCCTGCCCAGAATTCGCCTAAAACCAGCCCATTCTCGCGGATTTTGGTGAATTTCCGGCAGCCAATACAACCCCCCGTATTCTTACGGGTTCAAAAATTAACCATGAAGGGAAGTGGAACCGATAAAATAGTTATATGTCAGGACAAGACCAGCGCGCCACTGATTCGCACTTCACGACGTGGATGGAAAGCATCACACCTCTCGAAGAGAATCCTGAGATCGTCCAGCTGTCCGCCGTGCGTTCGCGGGCCGCGGAAGAGGCGGGCTCTGCGATTGCCCGGCAGCTCAACGGGCCGCTGACGGCGCTGCTGCTCTACGTCAACGAGATCAAGCAGCACAGCCACCAGTTTTCGCAGGCGCCTGCCAACCGGCTCTACCTGCAGCAGATCGTCGAGAATGCACTTCAGCAGACCGAGCGCGTCTGCGCGCTGGTGAAGCAGATCTCCGACAGCCATCCGGCGCCGGCCTCCGACGCCGTCGGCAGGCAGGCGGGCGAGACGCAAGCGCGCCGCCACGTGGATGGTGCCCGCCGGGCGGGCCCGATGTTTGCCCAGGAGGCCGGGCAGAAACCGCTGACCAAGCGCGAGCGCGAAGTGCTGAGCCTGATCAGCGAAGGCTGCTCCAACAAGCAGGGCGCCTTGCGGATGAATATTAGCCCGAGGACGTTCGAAAGCCATCGCGCAGAAGCCATGCGAAAGCTTGGCGCCCGCAACACCGCGGATCTGGTTCGCAAGGCGCTGCTGCAGCCGTCCTGAATTTCCGCCGAAGCCAATTTGGTGGCATGCCCCGCGCGCGAGCTCCCCAGGCTATCGATCTGCTGGAAGCCGGCTCTTGTCCGGCAAGCCCGTACAAATCGATAAGCGTCGTGCCGTTTCGAGGTCATCGAAACGGCAAGGATGCGGCTCCGGCGATCTGGCGTTCAGTGAAAGTCTTCCATGTAGGAGCGAACGCGCGAGGCGGGCCGCAATGCGAGGGTCGGCTTCGGCGCTTCGGGGATGATCGTGATGGTCCATGCCGCCGGAACGCTCGACTTGTTTTCCACGATCGATCGAACATGGCCGGTGACCGACGATCCGGCTGAACGCACGGTGGCGGTCCTGCCGTTGAACTGGGCGATGCGGAAACGCCGCACTTCCTTTTGATCGCTGGTTTCAAACGTGAACATGAGAGGACTCCATTCGTCCCCGCAACTATCCTCAGTCAACGTTATCCGGAGGTGAAAATCCTCAACCGTAGAAGTACGGCTACAGCGCGATGAGATTCTTCGCGAACCGTCGCCGCACCCCCTTTGTGATGGTGCCTGACCGCTGCGCAAACGCATTGCGTGCCTGGCGCGAGAAAACGCGTAGCGGCGGCGGCTGTGCCGCGGCCCGCTCTCGAAAGGAGCTTTTTTTGAGGTGCGCCGCGTGCTTGTCGTGCAGTCGCGGCGGATGTGCGGCCTGATCCGGGAAGCGGCGATGCGCTCCCGGTGAATATCAGTCGGCCGAGCCGGGGAACACCGCTTCCATTTTGGTCTTCAGCGTTGCGGCGTTGAACGGCTTGACGATGTAATTGTTGACGCCGGCCTTCTTCGCCGCAATGACGTTTTCGGTCTTGGATTCGGCCGTGATCATGATGAAAGGCGTCTTGGAGAATTCCGGGCTGGCGCGGACTTCCTTCAGCAGGTCGTAGCCGGTCATCGGCTCCATGTTCCAGTCGGAGATCACGAGGCCGTAGCGCTTGGTCTGCATCTTGGCGAGCGCTGCGGATCCGTCGCTGGCGTCGTCGACATTCTCGAACCCAAGCTGCTTGAGAAGGTTGCGGATAATGCGGATCATGGTGCTGTAGTCATCGACCACCAGGATCGGCATCGACAAATCAAAAGCCATGTCCTCAACTCCGCGCAATCAACAAACCGCCGAACACAGGTGAATGCGCATCGCACGCGAAAAGAGTCTCGATGGCCTTTTCTCGAACGCGCACCCGTCAGCCCGGTGACAACTATCAGGGCTCATTGAACACCGCGTTAATTCGCCGTCGGCGGAAACGCCGGAAAGAACGCCAGAGGCCGTAATAATACGGTAAAGTTCCCGCGATTGCACAATCCTCGCGCGCAAAAACCGCGAGATGCTTATCTGAGATCGGGCTGCGGCACCGCCGATGGCGGCAAGCGGTCATGCGGCCACGCAATGCACGCGCGGATGCATCAGCCTCGTGTACTGCGATCTGACCGTCGCGTAGCATTCGCACGACGTTTTGATCAGCCCCTCGACGTTGGTGATCTCGATATGTCCGCGGCTGTAGTGGATGAAGTTTGCCTGCTGCAGCGTATTGGCCACCAGCGAAACGCTATTGCGGCGCGCGCCGATCATCTGCGCCATCGTTTCCTGGGTCAGCACGATCTTGTCGCTGCCGGAGAGGTCGCGGGTATTCAGCAGGCATCGCGCCAGCCGGGACTCCACCGTGG
>CADEDX010000253.1 GCA_902826195.1 uncultured Bradyrhizobium sp.
TGCGTTCGTACTGCGGCTCTTTGATGAGGGTTGTGGCCATGAGGTTACAGTAATTCGAACGGACGATGCTAATAGCGGGGCACGGCCTTGGGGGCTGTCTATAAGGAAACGGGATACAAAGAATGAAGAAGTTTTTGCTTGTCACGTCCAGTCTGATCGCGCTCGGCGCGGCTGCACCCGCATTTGCCGCCGATATGGCCGCGCGGCCCTACACCAAGGCGCCCCCGATGGTTGCTGCCGTGTACGACTGGACCGGCTTCTACATCGGCGCCAACGGCGGTTGGGGTTCGAGCCGCAACTCGTGGGATCTGATTGGCGTCGGCGCCGAGGGGTCGCATGACGCGACCGGCGGTACGGTCGGTGGCCAGGTCGGCTATCGCTGGCAGGCCGGTACGTTCGTGTTTGGTCTCGAAGCGCAGGGCAACTGGGCCGACTTCTCGGGCAGCAATCAGAGCCTGGCGCTCCCCGCCTTCCGTAACCACACCAACGTCGACGCGTTCGGCCTGTTCACTGGCCAGGTCGGCTACGCCGTCAACAACGTCCTGCTCTACGTCAAGGGCGGTGCCGCTGTGACCGCGAACACCTATCGCGTCACCAACGTGGTGGGCGGTGCGCTCGCTGGCGTCACCGGCGACGACACCCGCTGGGGCGGCACCATCGGCGCCGGCCTCGAATATGCCTTCGCGCCGAACTGGTCAGTTGGTGTCGAGTACAATCACCTGTTCATGCAGGACCGCACCTACAACTTCACCAGCCCGGCTGGCGCACCCTTCGGCACCGACCGCATCCGTCAGGACGTTGATCTTGTCACCGCCCGCTTGAACTACCGCTTCGGCGGCCCGGCGATCTCGAGGTACTGATCTTTCGCGAACGTCTCGACAACGAAGCCCCGGAGCGACGCTCCGGGGCCTTTTTTTCTGCGTGACTGGCAGTTCGATGTGTCGCAGTTCCTCGGCTGGAAAAGCGGTGAGTCGAGGGGCATATTTGCGGCATGGAAAATATACACAAATGCACATCCGCGCTGCGCCCGCTCATTACGGAGGCCGAGCCGAACGGCATTCCGCTGGCGGAAGACGCCATCAACGAACTGGTCGCCACGACACCCGCGCCCGAGCGCAGGAATGCGCTGGCGAGTGTCAGGTCGGCGGTCAGGGCCCACTGCGATGCCGACACCGGCTCTCAGTTCGACTTCGCTAATGCCGTGAATGACTACATCGAAAAGCTGATCAGGGATCTCGTGTGACCTCCGGTTCGATCGTCGCCCCGCCGGCAATTAACCAAGGGCTACGTTCTTCGAATTGACCCAATCCCCGCCACTTGACTCCCGGAACAAAATGGGAACATTGTTCTTCATATGTTCTAATATCGTAGGGAGTCGAACGATGTTGCGGATGTTTGTGGAAGAAGCGGCGGCGCTGGCGTCGATTACGCTGTTTGTCGCGATGATTGCGGTCTGGGCGCAGGTAATTCCGCAGCTTTGAGGTGAAGGCGGAGAGGGGTGTGTTGCCGGGCTGGGGATGTCGGGCACGGAGGCCGCGTTCCGCGTGGACTCCGCAAGGCCGAGGCATCACGATTGCGGCTAGCGAGTCGGCGCGCAGACGCGGCCGGTGATCGCTCCCCTCCATGATGCGAGAGCCCGTCAAGCGCATGTCCAGTGCCGGATTTGTTCATCTTCACGTTCATTCGGCCTATTCGCTGCTGAAGGGCTCCATCAAGATCGCCAAGCTCGGCGAACTCGCCAAGGCCGACCGCCAGCCGGCGCTGGCGCTGACCGACACCGACAACATGTTCGGGGCGCTGGAATTTTCCGACAAGATGGCAGGCTACGGCATCCAGCCGATCGTCGGCTGCGAACTCGCCGTCGACTTCGGTGACCAGGATCCGAACGCGCGCAATTCACTCGCTTCGGCGCCCTCGCGAATCGTGTTGCTGGCGGCGAAGGAGCGAGGTTATCGCAGCCTGATGCGGCTCAACTCGCGGGCGTTTCTGGAAACGCCGGTGCATCAATCTCCGCATATCAAGCTCGAATGGCTGGAAGGCGATGCGGAGGATCTGATCGCGCTGACCGGAGGCCCGGACGGCCCGATCTCGCTGGCGCTGCATGCCGATCACCCCGCACTTGCAACAGATCGTTGCGACCGGCTGGCGCGCCTGTTCGGCGACCGCCTGTATGTCGAATTGCAGCGCCACGGCATCGACAAGGAACGCCGCGTCGAAGCGCGCCTGATCGATCTTGCCTATGCCAAGGGGTTGCCGCTGGTCGCGACCAATGAGCCGTATTTCGCGACGAACGACGATTACGAAGCCCATGACGCGTTGCTGTGCATCGCCGGCGGCAAACTGATCGCCGAGACCGATCGCGAGCAACTCACGCCGGATCACCGCTTCAAGACCCGCGCCGAAATGGCGGTGCTGTTCGCCGACATTCCGGAAGCGCTGGCCTCCACGGTGGAGATCGCGGAGCGCTGTTCGTTCCGTCCGAAGACGCGCAAGCCAATCCTGCCGCGCTTCACGGTCGGCGCAGCGTCTGGCTCGGACGCCGTGAGCGAGGAGGCCGCGGAGCTCGAGCGTCAGGCCCAGGAGGGGCTCGCGCGGCGCCTGCGGGTCCATGGCCTGTCGCCCGGCACCACGGAGGAAGATTACGCAAAACGTCTCGCCTTCGAGATCAACGTCATCAACCGCATGAACTATGCGGGCTACTTTTTGATCGTCTCCGACTTCATCAAATGGGCCAAGGCCCATGATATTCCGGTCGGTCCCGGCCGCGGCTCCGGTGCGGGCTCACTGGTCGCCTACGCGCTGACCATCACCGATCTCGATCCGATCAGGTTCGGCCTGCTGTTCGAGCGCTTCCTCAATCCCGAACGCGTGTCGATGCCGGACTTCGACATCGACTTCTGCCAGGACCGTCGCGGCGAGGTGATCGACTACGTGCAGCAGCGCTATGGCCGCGATCAGGTGGCGCAGATCATCACCTTCGGAACGCTGCAGGCGCGCGGCGTGCTGCGCGACGTCGGCCGCGTCCTGCAGATGCCTTACGGGCAGGTCGACAAGCTGACAAAGCTGGTGCCGCAGAATCCGGCAGCACCGGTGACGCTGGCGCAGGCGATCGAGAGCGAGCCGAAACTGCAGGCATTCCGCGACGAGGACCCGGTGGTGGCGCGCGCCTTCGACATCGCCCAGCGCCTCGAGGGCCTGACGCGCCACGCCTCGACCCACGCCGCCGGCATCGTGATCGGCGACCGGCCGTTGAGCGAGCTGGTTCCGCTCTATCGCGATCCCAAATCCGACATGCCGGTGACCCAGTTCAACATGAAATGGGTCGAACCGGCGGGGCTGGTCAAGTTTGACTTCCTCGGCCTGAAGACGCTGACGGTGCTCGACGTCGCGGTCAAACTGCTCCGGCAGCGCGATATCCATGTCGACCTGCCGACGCTGCCGATCGACGACGCGCCGAGTTATGCGATGCTGGCGCGCGGCGACGTGGTCGGCGTCTTCCAGGTGGAAAGCCAGGGCATGCGGCGCGCGCTGATCGACATGCGGCCGGACCGTTTTGAGGACATCATCGCGCTGGTGGCGCTGTATCGCCCGGGCCCGATGGCCAACATCCCGACCTATTGCGCGCGCAAGCACGGCGACGAGGAGCCGGAATATCTGCATCCGGTGCTGGAGCCGATCCTGAAAGAAACCTTCGGCGTCATCATCTACCAGGAACAGGTGATGCAGATCGCGCAGGTGATGTCGGGCTATTCGCTCGGCGACGCCGACCTGTTGCGCCGCGCGATGGGCAAGAAGATCCGCGCCGAGATGGAGAAGCAGCGCGCGATCTTCGTCGCGGGCGCGGTCAGGAACAGCGTGCCGAAGGGGCAGGCCGATACGATCTTCGAACTGTTGGCCAAATTCGCCGACTACGGCTTCAACAAGAGCCATGCGGCGGCTTATGCGCTGGTGTCGTACCACACCGCCTACATGAAGGCGCACTACCCGGTGGAGTTCCTGGCGGCGTCGATGACGCTCGAACTCAACAACACCGACAAGCTTTCTGAATTCCGCGCCGAGGCGCAGCGGCTCGGCATCAAGGTCGAGGCGCCGAACATCAACCGCTCGGCCGCCACCTTCGAGGTCGGCGCGAACACCATCTATTACGCACTGGCCGCGCTGAAGGGCGTCGGCCCGCAGGCGGTCGAGCAGATCGTCGAGGAGCGCAAGAAGGGCGTATTCACCTCGCTTGCCGACTTTGCCGCCCGGGTCAATCCGCGCGCGGTCAACAAGCGCATCATCGAAAGTCTCGCCGCGGCCGGCGCGTTCGACACGCTCGAATCCAACCGCGCCCGCGTCTTCGCCGGCGCGGACGCCATTCTTGCCGCCTGTCAGCGCAGCCACGAGGCGGCGACGATTGGCCAGAACGACATGTTCGGCAACGCCGCCGACGCGCCGACCCTCATGCTGCCGCAGATCGAGCCGTGGCTGCCGGCCGAAAAACTCCGCCGCGAATACGACGCCGTCGGCTTCTTCCTGTCCGGCCATCCGCTTGACGATTATGCCACCGTGCTGAAGCGGCTGCGGGTGCAGAGCTGGGCGGAATTTTCCCGCGCCGTCAAAACCGGCGCGACCGCCGGCAAGGTCGCGGCCACCGTCGTGTCGCGTATGGAGCGGCGTACCAAGACCGGCAACAAGATGGGCATCATGGGGCTTTCAGATCCCACTGGCCATTTCGAGGCGGTACTGTTCTCCGAAGGCCTGGCGCAATACCGCGACGTGCTGGAGCCGGGCGCGGCGGTGTTGCTGCAGCTCGGCGCCGAGCTGCAGGGCGAGGACGTGCGGGCGCGTGTGCTGCATGCCGAACCGCTCGATGACGCCGCAGCGAAGACGCAAAAAGGCCTGCGGATTTTCGTGCGCGACACCAAGCCGCTAGATTCGATCGCGCGCCGGCTCAACATGCCAGAGCCGGCATCTTCCAACGGCATGACGAAGGGCCAGCCGGCCAAATCGGCGCCCGCGCCAACAGGTGGGGCGGATGGCGACGTCTCGCTCGTCATCATGCTCGACCTGCAGACCGAAGTGGAGATGAAGCTGCCGGGACGCTTCAAGGTCTCGCCGCAGATCGCCGGTGCGATCAAGGCGGTAGCGGGCGTGGTCGACGTGCAGACGCTATAGGCCTGCGCGTGATCGATCCGCACGCTGGTTGTCATGCCCCGCGCATGCGGGGCATCCAGTAGCTACGGCATTTCGGTTGAGCAGAAATATCTCTGGGATACTGGATCACCCGCATGCGCGGGTGATGACGGTCAATCGATAGGCTTCACAGCGATCGCGAGATCAGGAGCTTCATGATCTCGTTGGTGCCGCCGTAGATCTTTTGGATGCGCGCGTCGACGAACATCCGCGAGATCGGATATTCCTCCATATAGCCGTAGCCGCCATGCAGCTGCAGGCATTCGTCCGCGGTCTCGACCTGCTTCTGCGAGCACCAGTATTTCGCCATCGAGGCGGTGACGGTATCGAGTTCGCCGGCGACAAGGCGTTCGATGCACCAGTCGACGAAGACGCGGCCGATCATGGCCTCGGTCTTGCGCTCGGCCAGCTTGAACGCCGTGTTCTGGAATTCGATGATCGGCTTGCCGAACGCCTGGCGCTCTTTGGTGTAGTCGGCCGTCAGCTTGACCGCGCGTTCCATCGAGGCCACGGCGCCGACCGCCAGCGCGAGCCGTTCCTGCGGCAATTGCTGCATCAGTTGCGCAAAGCCGTTGCCTTCCTCGGCGCCGAGCAGGTTTTCCGGCGGCACGACCGCATTGTCGAAGAACAGTTCCGACGTGTCCGAGGCGTGGAGGCCGATCTTGTCGAGGTTGCGGCCGCGGCGGAAGCCTTCGTTGCCTTCGGTCTCCAGTACTATCAGCGAAAGGCCCTTGGCGCCCGGTCCCCCGGTGCGCGCCACCACGATGATCAGGTCGGCCGCCTGGCCGTTGGTGATGAAAGTCTTCTGGCCGTTGATGACGTAGTTGTTGCCCTGCTTGCGCGCGGTGGTGCGCACGCCCTGCAGATCGGAGCCGGTGCCGGGTTCGGTCATCGCGATGGCGCCGACGAACTCGCCGCTCGCCATCTTCGGCAGCCAGCGCAGCTTCTGCTCCTCGGAGCCATAGTTAACAATGTAATGCGCGACGATGGCGCTGTGCACGGAGACGCCGGTCGTCATTTCCGGCACCTCGGTTTCGATGTCTTCGAGGACGGCGGCGTCGTAGGCGAAGGTGGCGCCGAGGCCGCCATAGGCCTCCGGCACGCTCGGCAGCAATGCGCCCATTTCGCCCAGCGCCCGCCACGCGAAGCGGTCGACCATTTTTTGCTCGCGCCATTTTTCGCCGTGCGGCGCCAGATCCCTGGCGAGGAATTTCCTGAACTGATCGCGAAACACGTCGAGTTCTTCGGTCATCCAGGATGAACGGTATTGCATCAACCAGCCCTCACATCGTGGTGAGACCGCCGCGGGCGACGATCGATTGACGGCTGGTATAGGCGGATTTCGGATGGCGGAACAGATGGCGCCAACGGCGATGCCGCAGCGTCTGGCGCGGGATGGAGCATACGGCGGAGCGGATCACACCTTGTTGCTATTGCAACCTTAAGATGTTCGCGGTTATTCCTCCTGGCCGGGAATGGTTTTGGGGGCGTTATGTTGGGACGTGGAATTGCGTTGCTGTTGGTGGCGAGGGCTTTGTCGGGATGCATGACCGCCAAGGAGGGAACCGACTATGCGGCGATCTCGCAAAAGGTCGGTCCACCGAAGCCAGGACAGTCCCGGGTCGTGGTGCTGCAGCGAAAGCGCGACGGGCTGTCGATGGCCATATGCGCCTGTGAGGTGAAGGTGGATGGCCGTCCCATGGGCAAGGTGTCGGTCGGCACCTACGCCTATGCCGACCTGCCCCCGGGCCCGCATCAGCTCGTTGCAAGCGAACTACTGTTTCCGGGCGAGACCAAACGCGATTTCACCACCGCGCCTGGCCGCACCTATTTCTTTTTCGTCAAGTCCAGCCCGCGGCATGACGCGGTGACCGGGATGTCGTTGGGATTGGGATTGGCCGGCGCAGCGGTCGCGGCCGTCGCGACCTCCGGCGGCGATAATCTCGGGCCGGGCGAATTTGTCCCGCTGGACGAGCCGTCGGCGCGGACGATGCTCGCAGAGGTGCAATTGGCCGATTAATCAGGCGCTTAGGACAGGGAGCCTGGCGCCACGCACCGGGTTCCGTTCTACTGTGCATGGGTTGTTTTCGCGATTTTTGTTTGCGAGCTGATGCGCTCGGGCCTCATCGCCGCGAAACCTTTGAATTCGGGGGCGAATTCAGGGCAGCGTCTGCCCGCGCCTTGTTGCGAGCGCAATTGTTCAAGAAACGTTCAGCTCAGCGCGCGCTTCATTCAGCGGGGCTGCGACAGGGTGAATCCATGCGTTTTGCAAGACATTTTTCGATCCTCTCGGTGTGCCTCGTCGCGCTGTCGGCACTGGCGGGACATTTGGACCGCGCCGCCGCGCAAGCGGCGGAAAAGCGCATTGCGCTGGTGATCGGTAATGGCGCCTATGCGAAATCGCCGCTGGCGACCGCGGCCAACGACGCCGGCCTGATCGCTCAGACCTTGCAGGCGGCCGGCTTCGACGTGATCGGTGCTCGCGACCTCGACGGCGACACGCTGCGCAAGAGTTTCCGCGACTTCATCAACAAGGCCGAAAGCTCGGGGCCGGACACGGTCGCGATGGTGTATCTGGCCGGTTATGGGCTGCAATTGGCCGGCGACAATTATTTCGTGCCGGTCGATTCCACGATCAACCGCGATACCGACGTTCCGGTCGAGGCGCTGCGTACCGGCGACTACATCCGCCAGCTTGCCTCGCTGCCGCTGAAGGCCGGCATCGTGGTGCTCGACGCCGCGCGGCAGCAGCCTTTCGTCGATGGGCAGATCGCCAGCGGCCTCGCGCTGGTCGAGGCTGATCCGCGCATGCTGATCGCGTTCAACGCCGCGCCTGGAACGGTCGCCCCGGTCGAGCAGGGGTCGTATGGCGTCTACGCCCAGTCGCTGGCCGAGATGATCCGCACCGGCGGCTTGCCGCTGCCCGAAGTATTCAATCGTGTGCGGCTGCGCGTTAACGAGGCGAGCAAGGGCGCGCAGGTGCCGTGGGACAGCCAGAAGGTCGACGCGGCGTTCACCTTTTTCGAACGCACTCCCGATGCGCCTGCGGCAGCCGCCGCCGATCAGGCCGCCGCCGCCCGCAGCAGGCCGATCCGCGAACTCGGTGCACAGGACGCCTACGCCGCGGTGCTGGAGCGCGACACGCTGCCGGCCTATGAGGATTTTCTTGCCACCTATCCCGGCGATCCCATGGCGAAGCGGGTGAGGGCGCTCGCGGCGGCGCGGCGCGAGGCGATCACCTGGCGGCGCACCTACCGCGCCGATACGCCGAACGCCTATTGGTCCTATCTGCAGCGGTACCCGCGCGGGCCGCATGCCGCCGACGCTCGCCGCCGGCTCGCCATTCTCACCGCGCCGCAGGAACCGCCGCCGACTTTCGACGTCATCGACTACGACGTGCCGCCGCCGCCGCCGGATGAGTTGATCTATATCGACCGGCCGGTGCTGGCCTTCGGCGATCCCGAATTCGGCTTCGTGCCGCCGCCGCCCGCGCCGATCTACTACCTGCCGCCGCCGCCGGACGATTTCGTGATCCTGGAGCCGCCGCCGCCGCCGATCGGGCTTTTCATTCTGCCGCAGCCGTATTTCGTGCCGATCCCGGTCTATTACCGGCCGCCGCTCTATGTCGCGCCGCCGCCGAACAACATCATCTTTGCCAACATCCATAACCGCGCCGCGATCAACAATGTCATCAACCGGCGGCCCGGCGCTGGCGA
>CADEDX010000254.1:0-3467 GCA_902826195.1 uncultured Bradyrhizobium sp.
TCCTCAACGCGCCGCAGTCCGGCATCCTCGGCATGCACAAGATCCAGGAGCGGCCGATGGTGGTCGGCGGCAAGGTCGAGGTCCGTCCGATGATGTATCTGGCGCTGTCCTACGATCACCGCGTGATCGACGGCAAGGAAGCGGTGACTTTCCTGGTGCGCGTCAAGGAGAGCCTGGAAGACCCGGCGCGGCTGGTGCTGGATCTCTGACCCGTCACGCTGATCAACGCCGGCATCAGGGCCGGCGTCGCTAGCCGTGGATCGATGTGCGTTGATGTATGGGGGCTGATGTGATGGACAAGGTTGTTGTGATCACCGGCGGCAGCCGCGGCATCGGCCGTGCGGCCGCACTCGCCGCTGCGGCGCGCGGCTATCGTGTCGTGGTTGGCTATGCCAGCAACAAGGCGGCCGCCGACGAAGTCGTCAGCATGATCGAAGCCAAGAACGGCAAGGCCATCGCCGTGAAATGCGACGTCGGCCATGAGAGCGACATCCTCGCGCTGTTCAAGGCCGCGGATGGTTTTGGTACGCTCGGGGCGCTCGTCAACAATGCCGGGATCGTCGGCAAGAGCGGCGTGCGCGTCGAGGACATGACGGCCGCGCGCATTCAGGAAGTGATGGCGGTCAACGTCACCGGCGCCATCCTGTGCGCGCGCGAGTCGGTGAAGCGCATGTCGACCAAATTCGGCGGCAAGGGCGGCGTCATCGTCAACATCTCGTCGGTCGCCGCCCGGCTCGGCGCGGCCAACACCTATGTCGACTATGCCGCCTCGAAGGCCGCGATCGATGCCCTCACGGTGGGCCTCAGCCACGAGGTCGCCACCGACGGCATTCGCGTGGCAGGCATCCGTCCCGGCCTGATCGATACCGACATCCACGCTTCCGGCGGCGAACCCGACCGGGCGCATCGTCTGGCGCCGATGGTGCCGATGAAGCGCGTCGGCAAGGCCGAAGAAATCGCCAATGCGATCGTCTGGCTGATGTCGGACGAGGCCTCCTACGTCACCGGCACCACCATCGATGTCTCGGGTGGACGGTAATCTCCGACACGTTTGCAAAGCTACAGGACTTCATCATGGCTTCCTACGATCTCGTCGTCATCGGCACCGGCCCGGGCGGATATGTCTGCGCGGTGCGCGCGGCGCAACTCGGCAAGAAGGTCGCCGTGGTCGAGAAGAATGCGACGCTCGGCGGCACCTGCCTTAACGTCGGCTGCATGCCTTCGAAGGCATTGCTGCATGCTTCCGAAATGTTCGAGGAGGCCGGGCACTCCTTCGCCAAGATGGGCGTCAGCGTTTCCACGCCCAAGCTTGATCTGCCTGCGATGATGAACTTCAAGCAGCAGGGCATCGACGGCAACGTCAAGGGCGTCGAGTTCCTGATGAAGAAGAACAAGATCGACGTCATCCACGGCAAGGGAAAAATTCTCGCCGCCGGCAAGGTCGAGGTCACGGGCTCCGACGGCAAGGCGCAGACGCTCGAGGCTAAAAACATCGTCATCGCTACCGGTTCGGACATCGCGCGGCTGAAGGGCATCGAGATCGACGAGAAGCGCGTGGTGTCGTCGACCGGCGCGCTGTCGCTGGAAAAGGTGCCGTCGAACCTCCTGATCATCGGCGCCGGCGTGATCGGGCTCGAGCTCGGCTCGGTCTGGCATCGGCTAGGAGCAAAAGTCACCGTCGTCGAATTCCTCGACCGCATTTTGCCGGGCATGGACGGCGAGGTCGCAAAGCAATTCCAGCGCATTCTCGAAAAGCAGGGCTTTGCGTTCAAGCTCGGCGCCAAGGTCACCGCCGTCGACACGTCAGGCAATGCGTTGAAGGCAACCGTCGAGCCGGCCGCGGGCGGCGCGGCGGAGACGCTGGAAGCAGATGTCGTTCTGGTTTGTATCGGCCGCGTGCCCTACACCGAGGGGCTCGGGTTGAAGGAAGCCGGCATCGCACTCGATAACCGCGGCCGCGTGCAGATCGACCCGCATTTCGCCACCACCGTGAAAGGCGTCTATGCGATCGGCGACGTGGTAGCGGGACCGATGCTGGCGCACAAGGCGGAAGATGAAGGCGTCGCCTGCGCCGAGATCATCGCCGGCCAGGCCGGCCACGTGAACTACGACGTTATTCCAGGCGTCGTGTATACCACGCCGGAAGTGTCGTCGGTCGGCAAGACCGAGGAAGAGCTGAAGCAGGCGGGCACAGCCTACACCTCAGGCAAGTTTCCGTTCACCGCCAATGGCCGTTCCAAGGTCAATCAGACCACTGACGGTTTTGTGAAGATTCTCGCGGATGCGAAGACCGATCGCGTGCTCGGCGTGCACATCATCGGCCGTGAAGCGGGCGAATTGATCCACGAAGCCTGCGTTCTGATGGAATTTGGCGGCTCCGCGGAAGATCTGGCGCGCACCTGCCACGCCCATCCGACGCGTTCCGAAGCCGTCAAGGAAGCCGCGCTTGCGGTCGGCAAACGCGCCATCCATATGTGATCCAGACCCGGTGTGATCCAAGTCCGGAACATCCCGGGTAGAGTGTGATTGAAGAAGCGGTTAATCCGCTTCTCGAAAAGATCACGCTTTGAACGAGGAAAAAGAGCGGCGCGACCAAGCCTTCGACGTCGTTCCGCTTTAGAGATAACGATCGATGATGCGCCGCCTGTTACAGCCGTTCTGGGTCCTGCTTGCGGTCATCTTCCTGATCGAGGCCTGGCTGTGGGATCATCTCGAGCCGATCGTCGAGCGCATCGTCGCGCGGATCCCGCTTCGCGCCTTCAAGCAATGGCTGGCCGAGCGCGTCGATACGCTGACGCCGGCGATGACGCTGATCGTGTTCGCTGTGCCGGTGATTCCGCTGTTTCCGCTCAAGCTGGTCGGCCTCTGGCTGCTGGCGCATGAATACTGGGTGAGCGCCGCCGTCGTCATCGTGGTGGGGAAATTCGTCGGCGTCGGCGTCACCGCGTTCATCTTCGACGTGACGCGCACCAAGCTTCTGCAGATGTCGTGGTTCAAGAAGCTCTATGAGTTCATCATGGCGATGCGGGCCAAGGCCGCTGCCCTGGTCCAGCCGATCAAGCAGCGCATCCGGGAAATTCTGCGTGGTAACGGCGAAGGCTGGTCCTCGCGCACGCTGCGGCTGATCGCGCGCTTTCGCAAGAGCGTGCACGAGGCGCGGTGACGCCTCCGCTCTCGTCGTCACCCGCCTTGTGCGCGCTTGCGCACTGGGGCCGGTGACCCAGTATTCCAGAGACGCCAGCGTTTGAACCGAAGTGTCGCGGCGTACCGGATGCCCCGCCTCCGCGGGGCATGGCGAGGGAGCGCGTTGTTAACGGCTCTCCCCAAAGCTCAATGCAAATGCAGCAGATGCGGTGCGTAAAGACCCAGTCCGGTGATCGCGATGCCCGCGACCGCCAGTATGCCGGACACCCAGGCCAGCACGATCATGCCGGTGATGATGGTGGCGGAGGCCAGCACGATGCCGA
>CADEDX010000254.1:3477-8854 GCA_902826195.1 uncultured Bradyrhizobium sp.
AGTGGTGATATTTTGCGGTGGCCTCGTCGCGTTCATGTTCGGCGTGCTTGGCGCGCTTGGCGAGTTCTTCCGACCCCTCGCCGGTTTCCGGCTCCGAACGGTAGCGCGCCGCGGTCTTGTTCCAGTCGTCGATCTGCTTCGCCAGCGCCGCCTTGGCGGCGTCGTCGCCGACCGTCCCCATGCTGAGCTTGGCATGCTCGGCCGTGGCCTGCACCACGGTGCGGCGAATGCTCTTGGCCTGGAAGAACGCCCACAGGTTGGACGCCTCGATGTTGTAGCTGATGGCTTCGGTTTGCGCGCCCTTGCCCAGCGTCTCCGACAACGCCAGAAACAAGGCGATCACTGCGATCAGCAATGCGATCTTCTTGTTCGAGCCCGAAGCGTGCTCGGCATGCTCCGCATGCTCCATGCTTTCATGTGCGCCCATGTCTGTCTCCCCAAGGTGAAATCCGCGGCACGATTGCCGAACGGCCCGGTCAAAGCAAGCGTCTGGCGGCCATTTGAACGGTCGCTTTAAGGGATTTTTTGCCAGCCCTCTTAAGCTTGCAATATGACAACAGCCGATTTCGTCGCCTCATGCTTTTGGCCGCTCGTCATTCTTTTGGCAGTGCTGCTGAAGAGCGTCCGCGACCCGGTGCTGTTGCGGTGGATCGGCGCAATGATCGAACCGTTCATCGCGCTTTGCGTCGTATTGTGGGTGGCTTAGGGCCCCAGCTCGCTGGTCGGTGTCGTCGATTTCTATCTGTTCTTGTTCATTCTCGGACCCGGGTTGATCTGGTTCGGATTGCGAGAGTGGTATTTTTTCCGATCGATTCCAAAAACGACATTGAAGGCCTGCGCTGCCATCCTCGGCGGGGCCGGCCTTTCGGTCTGGACCGGGGCGGTCTTGATCCAGGACTTCTTTCAGACACCGATTGTGCTTGAAGGTCGCGTTCAGAACTTGCGAACGCGAGGGAGACACAATTCCGAATACGTCGCCGACATCGCCGGCCGCACGGTCAAGGTGACGACTCCCGTCTATGAGCGTCTGAAATTCCTGCCGGTTGTCCGCGTGGCGATCAGCCGGGGATCGAACTACGTGTACGCGATTGAATATCTCGCCAACTAGCGCGTTTTACCCCCGCGGGTGCGCGCTCTTGTACACTGCCAACAGCCGTTCGCTGTCGATGCCCGTATAGATCTGCGTGGTCGAAAGCGAGGCGTGGCCGAGCAATTCCTGGATCGCGCGCAGATCGCCGCCGCGGCTCAGCAAATGCGTCGCGAAGGAATGCCGCAGCGCGTGCGGCGTGGCACTGTCGGGCAGGCCGAGCGCGCCGCGCAGCCGCTCCATGGTGAGCTGGATGATCCGCGGGCTGAGCGGCCCGCCGCGCGCGCCGACGAAGATCGGCCCCGCAGGGGGAAGCGGATGCGGGCACATCGCGACGTAATCGGCGATTAGCGTCAGCACGTTCTGCAGCACCGGCACCATCCGGGTTTTGTTGCCCTTGCCGGTGACGATGAGAACGTCGCCTTCGCCCGGCCTGAGCACGTCGCGGCGTTTCAGTCCGAGCGCCTCGGAGATGCGCAGGCCCGAGCCATACAGCAGCGCCATCACGGCGGCGTCGCGCGCCCAAATCCAGGGATCGCGCTCCTCGCCGGCGCGCTCTTCGGCATCGGCAAAGCGCTTGGCGGCGTCCATCTGGATCGGCTTTGGGAGGCTCTTGGCCACCTTGGGTGCGCGGATCGCGGACAGCGCGCCGACCCTGCCTTTGCCCTCGCGTTCCAGATAACGCCCGAACGATCGCAATCCGGCCAACGCCCGCATCAACGAACGTCCGGCGATATCGTCCGCGCGGCGCATCGCCATGAAGGCCCTGACGTCGGTGGCTTCCAGCGCCGCGAACCGTTTCAGCGTAACCTTGTCGCCCCAGTGCTGGCTGAGGAAGACGAGGCATTGGCGGAGGTCGCGGGCATAGGCTTCGAGCGTCTTGGGCGACAGCCGCCGCTCGGCGCGCAGATGCGTCAGCCAGCGCACCATCTCCTGCGCAAAGGGTTCGTCGGCGCAGTCAAGCTCGATTGGCTGAAAGGCCGGAACTGGCTTGAGCATGAGCCTATGCCTTGGAAGCGGTTCTGGATGCGGTTCTTGGAGGCGGTGATTCCATCCATTATATCGCATCTCTTTCGTTTACCGTTCGCTAACTTGGCGGCGCGGCGCTAGCCTTGTTCTTGATATCGCAGAGCCCGATTCCCTGATGGACCACGCCACCCGCCAAACCAGTTCCTCGGCATCATCGACCCGCGTCGTCGATGTGCTGGTGCCGGTCGCGCTCAACCAGACCTATTCCTATCGCGTGCCGCGCGGCATGGATCTGGAGCCGGGCGACGTGGTCTGCGTCCCGCTCGGGCCGCGCGAGGTGGTCGCTGTGGTGTGGGCGCAGAACGCCAATCCCGATCCGCGGCTGCACAACCGCCTCAAGGACGTCGGCGAGAAGCTCGACGTGCCGCCGCTGAAGGAGGAATTGCGCAAGCTGGTGGATTGGGTCTCGACCTACACGCTGTCGGCGCGCGGCATGGTGCTGCGCATGGCGTTGCGGATGGGCGAAAATCTCGGGCCGGAACGGATGCGCCTCGGCGTGCGGCTGGTGGGCGAGCCGCCAAAGCGTTTGACGCCGGCGCGGCGGCGGTTGATCGAGGTGCTGTCGGACGGCCTGCTGCACGGCAAGTCGGACGCGGCGCGGGAGGCCGGCGTCAGCGGTGGCGTGGTCGATGGCCTCGTCGACGAGGGCACGCTGGCGGTGGAGGCGATGCCGCCGCCGCTGGCGCCGCCGGCGCCCGATCCGTCCTTCGCACAGCCGGATTTTTCTCCGCAGCAGCGCACGGCTGTTGACGCGATGCGCGCGCTCGCCGCCAACGGCAGCTTCCATGTCGCGCTGCTCGACGGTGTCACCGGGTCCGGCAAGACCGAAGTCTATTTCGAGGCGATCGCGGAAATCATCCGGCGCAACAAACAGACGCTGATCCTGATGCCGGAAATCGCGCTGACCGGCCAATTCCTCGACCGTTTTGCGCAGCGGTTCGGTGTGCGCCCGATCGAATGGCATTCCGAACTGACGCCGCGCACCCGGCAGCGCAATTGGGCCGCGATATCGACAGGCGAAGCGCCGGTGGTGGTCGGCGCTCGGTCGGCGCTGTTCCTGCCCTATGCGGATCTGGGCCTGATCATCGTCGATGAGGAGCACGACCAGGCCTACAAGCAGGACGAGGGCGCGCATTATCACGCCCGTGACATGGCGGTGGTGCGCGCGCATATCGCCAAAATTCCGATCGTGCTGGCGTCGGCGACGCCGTCGGTCGAAACCGAAGTCAACGCGCGCAAGGGCCGCTATCAGCGCGTCCCGCTGCCGTCGCGCTTCGGCGGCCAGCACATGCCGCAGATCGAGGCGATCGATTTGCGCCGCGCGCCGCCGCCGCGCGGCCGCTTCATTTCGCCGCCGCTGGCCGAACAAATTCAGTTCGCGATCGAAAAGCGCGAGCAGGCGCTGCTGTTTCTCAATCGTCGCGGCTACGCGCCGCTGACGCTGTGCCGCGCCTGCGGGCATCGGTTTCAATGTCCGCAATGCACCGCGTGGCTGGTCGAGCATCGCCTGCAAGGCACGCTCGCCTGCCACCACTGCGGCTACACCGCCAAGCCGCCGGATACCTGTCCGAAATGCGGCGCGCTGCATTCGCTCGCGGCGTGCGGTCCCGGCGTCGAGCGCGTCGCGGAAGAGGTGGCGAAACTTTTCCCCGCCGCGCGCACCGCGATCATGGCCAGCGATACGATTCGCGGTCCCGCCGAAGCCGAAGCGCTGGTCGGCGCCATGCAGCGGCGCGAAATCGATCTGTTGATCGGCACGCAGATAATGGCCAAGGGGCATCATTTTCCGTGGCTCACTCTGGTCGGCGTCGTCGATGCCGATTTGGGCCTGGCCGGCGGCGATCTGCGCGCCGCCGAACGCACGTTCCAGCTATTGAGCCAAGTCGCCGGCCGCGCGGGGCGTGCCGAACGGCCGGGCCGCGTGTTGCTGCAAACCTACATGCCGGAGTCCGGCGTCATGCAGGCCTTGGCCAAGCTCGATCGGGATGCGTTTCTCGAAGCCGAGGCCGAGGCGCGCAAAGCACATCGCATGCCGCCCTATGGACGTTTGGCCGCGCTCATCGTCTCGGGCCCGCAGCTTGAAAATGTCGCCGCCACTGCACGGGCATTGGCGCGCGCGGCACCGAGGCAGGACGACGTGCAGATTTTTGGCCCGGCACCGGCGCCGCTGGCCATGCTGCGCGGGTTGCATCGCCAGCGCCTGCTGCTGAAAGCGAGCAAGGACGTCAATGTGCAAGGCGTGCTGCGGCGCTGGCTGGGCACCGTGAAACGCCCGTCCGACGTCAAAGTCAAAGTCGATATCGATCCATATAGTTTTCTGTAGGCGCCGCGCCGACGATGCTTTTCGATGCCGCTTCGTCAGCTACTTCGGGCAGGCCCGGCCGGCTTCTTGCGACGCATCGGTGGTCTTGCGCGCGAATGCATTGCGCTCCGCCTCGCTCAAGCTCGCCAGCGCGTTGCGGCCGGTGTCGAGCGAATCGAGATAGACCAACTTCTCTTTTTCGCTCAGTGCCAATTCGAGCAATTTGATCTGGCAGGCGCAGCGGGCGCGCGTGACCTGCCGCTTGTCGCAATAGGCATGCACGCGGTCGGCGAAGCTCGGTGCCATATACTTGTCCCACAGGCCCGGCCCGTAGCGGTAACCGGCCGCGCCGAGCGCCGCCAACACGAAGACGGCAAGGCATGAGACGATCCAAAATTTCGCGCTGCTTTTGCGCACCGGCTCGACCGACGCCGGCGGCGGCATCCGGTCGTCGATGGTCGTCGCGCGCGGGCGGCGGGGCGGTGGCGACGGTGCGGGGGCGTCGGCGACCGGCACACCGCCGCCGCGCGCGAGCGCCAACAGCTCCCGCGGCGTGGTTTCGTAGCCGCCCATACGTACGCGCGACTCGGCGATCACCTCGACTTCAAGCACCTCGACCCATTGCCCGTCGCGCCATAGCGCCATGCCGTAGGTGCTGCCCAGGTCGAGCAGCGCATAACGTCCGCCGCCGATCTCTTCCAGTTCGGCATGTTGGCGCGACACCGAGGCATCCGGCACGACGATGTCGTTGTGCTCCGAGCGGCCGATCAGGTAGCGGCGCATGGCACGTTCATACAGGCCGGTTTCTCAAGACGGGGCTCATAACTGTTTCAGTCCGCAGTTCGACATGCTTTGCAGGATCGTCGGCAGCTTCGGCAACAGATCGAGCGACGGGTGTGTCAAATCGCCGAAATGCTCGGTCAGATCGGCGAATTCGGCGTCGGTCAGCGTCCGATTCA
>CADEDX010000255.1 GCA_902826195.1 uncultured Bradyrhizobium sp.
GGTGATACCGCGAGAAGTTTCTGCAGCGTTTCTATGAGCCCGGGCACTTTCCCTGTAGGGATCGTCAGGTCGTCGAAAAACAATAGGGCTTCCGGTTCGGTGACGGTGTCATCGAAGGGGGCATCCCGTTTCGGTGGCTCGGCGCTGACGACCGCCGGCTTGTCGGCCAGCAGCTCCTTTAGGAATTCGGTTCTCGGGTTCTTTGGAAATTGCCGTACCGCTTCTTCGATCGCGCGGCGTAACGTGCCTTGAGCGGCCAGAAGCGGAAGAATCTCGAACCACATGTTGTTGGGCGAAAGGCCCGGCGAGAGATTACCCCTGTCGACCCCCAGCGGTTCGACCAACGGGAGGGCCTCGCGCGGGGTGGGATAGAGCGCCGCCAGCACTCGCATGAGCTCTTGCGCCCGTAGATCCGCGAAAGAGAAGGGGAACGTATCGAAGATCGTCATCGCTTGCTCCTGGCTCCCGAAATTCTGGCTCCCGTGCCCCGGAAAAACCGGTCGCTGACGAATTATTACCATCGGCCCTAATGAGCCGGGCCCACAACACTGCGGGCGTCTTGCACGAGCACAGGTACCAAACCATCCACTGCCGGACCCCAGATTGCCATAGCTGCTCTGTTTGCCGATAACAGCTAGTAGACACCCGGGGGCCAGGCGGCATGGTGAGACTTGCGCAGACGACGGTTTGCCCACAAGAGCTTGAGACGACGGGTGAGGCGATCGAGCCCGGACGTCACCATTTCGAGCGGGAGCCGCCCTATGCCCGGTAAAGGCATAAAGATTGAACGGATCAAACCCCGGCCCGGGGGAAGCGAGGAAGCAATATTTTATCGGGGAAAGGGCTACCAATTGCGCCCGCCCGAGACGCCGCGGGTGGGTATGAACAGTGAAAGCAGTGCCAAATTCGTCACTACGCTGGACGCCGCAGCAGACCTAATTGCAAAAGGCTATGATATCCGGATGGGCAGGCCGGGCGTTCGCGCATCATACATTGCGGCCAGCAGCCTCATTGTCGTTCGGTAGGCCGGGCTCCCCGATCAAACCATCGAGAGGGTAACGAAGGAAAAAGCCGTTGTCGCGGCCGGCCTTGGCGATCGGATTCTCGCTGAGGGCGAACTCAACCAACTTCCGTTCCTAGCTGTTCTTCAAGAAACGGTCGTAGGTATCCTCGACCTGTTCCTCATCGTCGCTCCAGCGAGGCTCCTCGTCGCCCAGGTGGAGCAGCGTGTAGCACGTGTCGTATCGTCCGCTTCGGAATGAGAATTCGCGCGCCGGCTCGCGGAACCATACTCCCCCAGGGTGTTGTGTGCCGGCGCGAACTTCCGGGGTGAACTGCTCCTGACCGACTGCGGATGCCGGCGGCAAAGCGACGGGTCCCCGACTGGTACGGATGAAGGCGCCGCTGACAAGGGCGGCTTTGCTCGACCATGACCACTTGATGAAGCCGTCGACGGAGACGACGATCAGCGCTCTTCGCTCGGTGTAGCGGAGCCAGCGCAGGACGGCGGCGACCAGCGAGACCTCGTAGCGGTCCGCGCATTGCCCCAGTACTTCGAAGTCCGGCCTGTCCTTCGGCGCGATCTGCTTTCTGAAATCGTCCAAAGGCATCAGCAGCCACGAAGCGAATTCGTTGGCTTCCTTTTCCACCAGCAACTTGGTCCGCCCGTCGACGCCCGCTTCGCTGGAGTGGATGCCGTTCGGATACTTCTTCCTGTGGAGCAAATAGTGACCAAATTCGTGCGCGGTCGTGAACCTTCGCCGGCCTGGCGACTGTCCGGTCCCGTAGACGATGCCCCATCTGGTGCGCGAGTCGGCGGGAACGAGCGCGCCGGCGCAGGCGTCGAGCTCTTCTTCGCCGACCTTCGTGATCGGATCGCCCGGAAATAGCGACCGCGAGGTTTCCATTGCTAGGTCGCCGATGTCGAACCTGTAGCGGTCGGGCGGTTTCGCCAAATTCAGCATCTGGTTGAAGTGGTTTGCCCACCGCTGCGGACCCCACGTCTCGAAGTCCATGGCTAATCGTCCAGCGCCTTGGCCAAGCGACGCAGCCGAGCCCGTGCTTCGGGCGACATCGACTGGTATTCCCTAAAGAACGCCTTGTCCTCCGCCGCCTCCAGATTCTCGGCCGCGTCTCCGCCCAGCAGGTAGTCGACCGTGACGTCCAGGGCCTTGGCCAACCCGGAAAGCTTCTCTCCGGACGGCCGCGGAAGGTCGCGGTTTTCTAGCTCCCACAGGTAGGATTTGCTCAATCCTGCCTGTTCGGCGAGTTGATCCAGCGTCAATTTTGCCTTTTTTCTCAATGCTTTAATGCGATCTGAGATCGTCTCTGGCAAGCGTTGCTTCCTCCACTTGGTCGTCTCACGTTCGGGGTAGCAGTATATCCTGTCCTTGACTATCGGCAATGGCACCTTATGTTCGGAGTAGCGGTACTCATCGTAGGTCGTCAGCGAATCGGGTGGATCAGTCACCCCAAGGTGAATATGGGTTTTACCCTGGAGATTGAGCAGCAACTGGATCGATTTTTTGGGCAGCATTGTCGCGAGCCTGAATTGATCCGGAGCGCACTGACGCGGGATCCGCTTTGCGGTGTTTCCGATCACGTCGCCGACGAGGTCATCTGTCGCCGCGGTGACAGCGTGGAGGGTTGCTGGCTCATCTTGAGCGGCCAACTGGAGATCCGGTCCGACGAGCAGAACGTCACGTTCCGCGGTGCGGGCGAGATGGTCGGCGAGCAGGGGCTCCTGCATATTCTGTCGGGCAAGACCGCCGCGCGGACCGCCGACATCAAAGCCAGCGGTCCGGTCCGGCTGCTGCACGTGGATGCCGCATTTCAGGACCGCCTCGTCGATGGCCCCGAGAAGACCGCCTGGATCCTGACGCTCGCCGGCGTCGTCAACATGAAGTTGGAACAGGCGACGAAGGGGCGTTCGCAGCTCAGAAGTTCGGCGGGCGAGCATGAGATGCTGTTACGACGTTTCGCCGACGAAGATGCGCTCGGCATCGTCAAGATGGCCACGTCAGGGCAGACACGCCCGGCACAGCGCCGCCGGGCCATCGTTTACTTCGGCGACATCGCCAACTTGAGCCTCTGGTCGGTGGACAAGGATCCGACCGAGGTGGCGAGACACCTGCGCGAGCTTGCGACGATTCAGATCGACGCCGTCAGGAAGGAGCGCGGGCAAGTCGACAAGCTGATCGGCGAAGGGGCCATGGCGTACTGGTTCATCGACACGGCGGAGCGTGAGCGACGCGAACCGCCCGCCGTGATCAAATGCGCCAAGTCGATCACCGAAAAAGCCAGCCGCTATTTCGACGAGCATCGTCTCCCACTAGGGATCCGGATCGGCCTGCACGCCGGCGACGTCTCCTTTGGCGACTTCGGCGCCGACAACAGGATCGCCGTCACCGTCCTGGGAGCGACCGTCAACACCGCGGCCAGGTACGAGCAGGCCAAATCGCCCGATCTCGGAAGCATCCGCATAAGCCCTACCCTGCGCGATCTACTCGTTCGCACAGGCATCGACCCCGCAACCTTCAGGGGCCCCTCGAAGGTGATCGACAAGAATAGCGTCGAGTTCGACGTCTATTCCATCTGAGGAGGTACCGATGTCTTGGAATGCGGATCGCGCGAAGTCCAGAATTCGCGAGCACCTGAAGACGGTCCCGGCCGTCGACGGTAACATTGCGTTGGACTCGGCAAGGGCGCTGGCCACCGTGAGAAAAAGCGGATTGATCGGCCGGTTGCCGGTCCGCCAGGCGTTTCTGGTGGAGGGAGTGCACCTCTACGGCCAATTGCTCGACTTCGACGACCTCGTCGCCGAGAGCGGCACCGAGACCGAGGCCTCCCATCGCAAGATGCTTCGCTTCTTGAGCATGCATTACCGCGTCTGGGACGCCATCGTCGACGGGGACGACGGTGACCGCGTCGACTACCATGGCGCCCGGCTCCACGCCGTCGTCACGTCACCCGCCGGAAATCCGGCTGCCCAGATCGCCAAGGCCGTCGCTCTCGCCCGCAGGCTTGCCGAGGCGGCGCAAAAGCTCGGCCAGGTTCACGGCTTTCCCTCGCGTATCCGCTTCGGCATCGATCACGGCAGGTGTCTGGCGATGACGACCGGCCGTTCGCACGAGAAGGACACCCTGTTTCTCGGCCGTCCGGCGAACCATGCCGCCAAGCTCGCTGCCGCGGACACGCAGGAGGGCATCTTTCTGACGGACACGGCGCAGCGGCGGGCAAAGCCCGGTGCCGTTCGCAAGTCGGCCGGCCGGACGGTCCTGGACGAATCCTACGTCGCCGAGGCGGTACGAAACTTTGCCTTCGATAGCCTCGACCGGCGGGTTGCCGAAGTTGCGCTCGACATCGCCGCACCGCAGTTCCATTTTAAGCGCCCGCCGCTGCCGCTCTCCGGGGTGAAGTTTGCAGATCTGACGCCGGCGAAATCGGTGCGCATGGCGATGGCGTCGATCTTTGCGGACATCGACGGCTTCACGCACTTCGTCGACGAGGCGATCGAAGGCGGCGCCAACGAGATCCGCCAGGCCGTGACGACCGTTCACGTGATCCGGGAAGAGCTGAATTCGGTCTTGAAGGAGGATTTCGACGGCAAGCGCGTTCGCTTCATCGGGGACTGCATTCACGGGTGCGTGGGAGAAGATGAGCGTGCCGATAACGGGCCGAAAACGGTGCGACAGGCCGTGATGTGCGCGAACGCGATGCGGTCGTCCTTCGATCACTGTCTGGCAGCGGTCGCCCCGGACGCGGAGATTGATTTGGCGGTCGGCATCGAATACGGCGTGACGCCGATGACGCGTCTCGGATACCGCGGCGACCACAGCGTCCGTTGCGCCGCCAGCCGGGCGACCATCGACGCCGAGCGGACCCAGCAGGCCATCGAGGGCGGCGGCATCCGGCTTGGTGTCGTCGCGCGTCAGGTGGCCGAGCCCGTGGTCCGCAAGATCTTCGCGGCCGGGCCGCTGATGTCCTTCGATGCCGCATCGGATCTGCTCGCTGCGCCGCAATCGCCCGCGGTCCGTATCGTGCGAAGCGAACCGGCGGCGCGTTCGCACACCGCTCCGTCGAGGCGTTTGTAACGGATTTTCGATGTCCATTGCCGCACTTGCCGATACCGCCCCTGGTTGGGCGGAGTTGCGACGGATCGACGCCCGCCAGGCTGACATCGATGCCGTCGTAACCCGCAGCAGCGGCGCATTCACGCGCGTGTTCGAACTCGTCGCGGTCCACCTGGCGCACGAAATAAGGGTGCTCGAGCGGATCAGGGGCGCGACGTTGCCCTCGTCCTGTCCGGACCGCCACATCAACGATGACGGTTCGTTCTGCCTCGGTCTGCGCGCCGGCGAAGGCATCACGGCCGTGACCGCGGCGGCATGGTGGACCAAGCTGCACTCATTCCTGCTTTGTCAGGAAACGGCTGCTGAAAGCGGGTTGTGGCCTGCCGGTTCCCAGATATCTCATGGCGAAGCGGGGGACATCGAGATTCGCGCCGAGGGCGCGGCTTCGGGCTTGGGCTTGCTGCACGTTTACCGCGAGGCGCTTGAGTTTGACATCGGTCCCATCGCGGCGGGCGTTTCCAAAATTAACAATGCTACGGGACTTCTGAGAAATGGCCGGAGTGCTTGCCTCTGCGGCCGCACGGACAGACGCGGGAATGCGCTTCTACGGCGGGAGTGTCACCGCCTCGGTTGCCCGATCGTATTCGAATACCAACGACGGGCCGCAGTCGATCGCTTCTGGGTCTCGATGCAGGGTCGACCGTGCTGCGGCACGATGAGGTACTGTCCGCTCAAGCCGTGAACCACCTGGAGGCGGCAACGCCTGTGACGCGTCTATTGTGTGGAATGTCGTTGATCGGCCCCCCTGGTGCGCGTTCCGCGCAAGCAACTGGCGCGGTGCGGACGGCGTTGAGACCGTCGAAGTCTTCGCATTATTTCGACTTCGGTTTCGACGGTCTTGTTGATCAGCGGCTGTAACTCGGCGACCATGGCGTCGAACTCAGGGAGACGCGGACGAGCCATCGTTTGAATAACCGCCCTGGGGTTCGCAATCGGCAAGCGGTCTACGGTGTCACGGTTATGCTCCTGAAATTCTGGGCTTCGCGCGGTGCTTTCTTGCAATCCTTGCCCGCGATCTTTTCGGTCCCGTCGTCGCTCAGGATCTGGACGTCCTCCGTCTCGGGTATTGCAAAAAGCGCTTCGGGATTGAGGCCCGACAATTTGACAGACGTTACCTTCGCAGGGTCTTCCTTGGCGTTTCCCGACCAGCGGTAGAGATCGAACGCGCCCTCGTCGTCGATAGGGCCAGCCACGATGAGATACGATGCGCCGATCCGCTCGATGCTGCGCACGCCTCGTCCGCCCAGATCGATTTCGACGGGATCACCCAGTTTCACGGGCGCGCCCGATATTGCCTCATTCGGATTGGTAAGCGGGACGATCAATGCTCTGCCGCCCGGTATCGGATTCCGGAAGCCGATGAGAAGGCCGCCCTCTGCAGTGTCCGCCAGTCCCTCAATGTTGAGCGCGCCCTCTGTCTTGGGCGGCTTCGTAGCTGCCGCCGCCAGATTGTACTTAATGAGACGAGGATCTGTCGAAAGGACTTCCACGAGTTTCGTGTAGGGCTTGCCAACGGCTCGGACCGTGGGAGCGTCGCCGTCGACCACTTCCGTCGCAAATAGCCTTCGGCGCCGATCTTGGACTTCACCGTCCTTGTTCGTGCCATGCGAAGAGATCCAGAAGATCCGATTCCCGATCGTGGCAGCTCCTTCGATATCCGACTCCTTCTCGGGCTTCGTACCGAGCAGCGATGACAAATCTACCTGCTTAACCGACTCCGGCTGGCCACGTTTGTACACGCGGATCACGTTTAGCTCGTCGTCGCCCACGACGAAGTGATCCTTGCCGAGTGCGACCGCTGCCGAGGCGTCGCAAATTCCCCGGTAGACTGTGGCCGTCTGCGCTTGGGCAAGGTCGATCGCGAGCAGTGAAAGCAGTGACGATACGGTGTGGGCGAAAGAACGTGATACCGACATTTTGATGTCCTCCAGTCGAAGCGGCCAAGGTTTACCGACGCAACCTGGGTAGTCTCTCTTGCCGTGACAATTGAAGCGAGACCAATTGATGGCTTCAACGGGTATCCTCCAAGCGCGGGTCGATCTTATCCCGGATACGCGTATGTCTACGACCTAGTGAAGACCCCAGGGACGTTTCGCTGCAATCGCACTCGACAGGTTCTCTCATTTCCGGCGGAAAAGACCTAGTGGGGTTCCTAGGAGCCGACATGGGAGGTTTGGACCATGATCCGGACGTGTCGAGATGGACTCTCGACGATAGAGGCGGATCGACATGTCAATCCATTTCACGATCGAGCGCAGCGGTCGAATTTTCAATTCAACGGCGGATGGCGGAGCGGCCTTTTTTGTCGGCTGCCAGACGAGCTACCACGACAGGCCCTCCGGCGAGGATTTTGAAGGACTGTTCAATGTTCCGCGCAGGGAGCTCCCCAAGCTGGTCTACAAGGCGACGAACTACCGAGGTATGTACAAGTTCTGGGCCGATTTCATCGAGCCGACTTCGAAGTGTGAGGGCGGCAACTTCCTCACTCTGAATACGTACGACCGGGCGCGGTTTACGTGGGGATTCGGCCAGTTCGGAGCGCATGTGCCGGACGGAGACTTCGTCGAGTTCTTTCGCGACCTGATCGGTCGTCCGGAAAAGGAAGACTACTTCCCGGATCTGGCACTGAAGGACGGGAGGATCGTCAAGATGTCGGCAGGCAGCGCGATTCCTCTCGAGACTGCGTCCTCGACATCCCCGCTGATGGATTATCTGAATCCCACCAAATCGGCAGTGGAGGATTCCGAAGTCATATCCGCGGCAAAACTGATCCATTGGACGACCAACGTGGAGCAGGCGCGAGAGCTGCAAGTGATGCACATGGTCGGTACCTTTCAGAGGCTCATGAAAACCTCAGATGCCCGTTTGGACCTGGACGGACGCAGCGCCGATATCTGCCTGGCCGTTTGCGACATCAGACACCAGGGCCGAGCAAAGTTTCCAACGATCCAAACGGCGCTCAATTCCGCACGCCCGCTCGCGAGTCTGCTCCAGATCGGTGGCATCTCCTATCCGGAGCGGTGCGCTACTTTAGAGGCTGAGATCGCCGCGAAAGGCGCGCTTCTCACTTCGAAAAAGTGGAACCGCCGTAACGCGGACTTCGATTGAAATGCCCATTCAACCCAACCTGCTTGCGGCGGCCACCAGCGAATGGAAACGATGGGGATTTTCCACGGTTCCGGTTCATGGCGGAAAGTCGATAGGCGGTCGCGAATCGCAGCAGCCGTACGTCCAGTTCGTGAACGACTACTGGATTTCGGTCGGAGAGCCGGCCAGAAACGGGAAGTCGTCCTATCCCTGGTCTTCGGCCTTCATTTCCTTTTGCTTCAAGAGCGCAGAGGCGGGTAAGGGATTCCCATACGACGCGGCGCACTGGGGTTATTGCGAGGCGATCATTTCGAAGCCACGAGCCTACCCCCAACTCAAGTTGATCAATCCGGTTACGAACTCGCTGAACCCAGGCGACCTCCTGTGGGCGGCCAGAGGCGGCGCAGATTGCCCGTTGGCACCGGCCTCGTACGATGCCGCGGTGCTGGCCCTTAAAAGGGGTACCTGGTTCTGCTCGCATGCGGATATCGTGGTCGAGCTGCGTGACGGCGAGGTAGACGTCATTGGCGGCAATGTCTCGGATTCCGTCACCAAGTCGACCTACAAGATGGTGAACGGGAAAATCCGCGACCCGCTTCACACCTGGTTGGGCGTGGTAAG
>CADEDX010000256.1 GCA_902826195.1 uncultured Bradyrhizobium sp.
CAACGGGTTAATTTCTCCTCCGAAAAGACGATCAGGGAGCGAGACGTGGCGGAGCTGAAGCGCGAGAGCGGCTTGTCGAAGGCGCTGAATGCCGCGTGGGTGCGGCCGTTTCTGTTCCTGCTGTTCATCGTGGTGGCCTGGGACCTCGCCATCCGCCTGTTCCGGATTCCGGCCTACCAGATCCCGGCGCCCGGCGATGTCGTGGCGGTGCTGCGGACGGAATGGCCGGAATTGCTGCGGCAGGCCTGGCCGACCACCTACGCCACCGTCTGCGGGTTCCTGCTGTCGGCGGTGTTCGGCATTCCCGTCGCCATGCTGATCGCGGGATCGAAGACGGTGGAAAGCTATGTCTATCCGCTGTTGGTGTTTTCCCAATCGGTGCCCAAGATCGCGATCGCGCCGTTGTTCGTGGTGTGGTTCGGCTTCGGCATCATCCCGAAGGTAATTTCCGCTTTCTTGCTCGGCTTTTTCCCGGTGGTGGTGTCAGCCGTGCAGGGCTTCAAGTCGGTCGACCCTGATATGGTCGATCTCGCGCGCGCCATGCAGGGCAGCCGATTCCGCGTGTTTTGCGCCGTTAACCTGCCGCATGCGATGCCCGCGATCTTTTCCGGGCTGAAGGTCTCCATCACGCTCGCTGTCGTCGGCGCCGTGGTCGGCGAATTTGTCGGCTCCAATTCCGGCATCGGCTATGTGATGCAGCGCTCGATCGGTACCTTCGACCTGCCGACCATGTTTGCCGCGCTGGTGATCCTCGCGTTGCTCGGCGTGGTGCTGTTCTGGATCGTCGACCGTATCGAACGCCTCGTGATTCCCTGGCACGTCAGCCAGCGCGACGACATCATTTTTGTTTCGTAAGACGAATCAACAAGCGGCCTATCCAAGGGCTGCACCAACACCACCGGGAGGAAGATAATGAGACGAACGATAGCGGCGATTTCCGCCGCCCTGATCTGGACCGCGTTCTCGGCGCTACCGGCATCGGCCGCCGACAAGGTGGTGCTGATGCTGAACTGGTACGTCTATGGCGAGCATGCGCCGTTCTATTACGGCAAGGCCAAGGGCATCTATGCCGCAGAAGGCATTGACCTCGAAATCCAGGAAGGCCGTGGCTCGGCGGCGACCACGCAGGCGGTGGCGGCGAAGACCGCGAATTTCGGCTATGTCGACGTTCCCACCATGATGCGCGCGGCCGTGAAGGGCGCCCCGATCGTTGCCACCGGCGTGCTGCTGCAGACCAGCCCGATGTCGGCGATGGGCTTTGTCGAAAAGAACATCAAGAAGCCGGAGGACATCAAGGGCAAGACGGTGGCGATCACGCCGGCGGATTCCATGACGCAGATCTGGCCGCTTTTCTTGAAGAAGACCGGCCTGAAGGAGAGCGACTTCCAGACGGTGGCGGGCGACGGCCAGACCAAGCTGAACGCCGTCATCAACGGCCAGGCGGATTTGCTGCTCGGCTACGTGATGGACCAGTCGATGAAGATCAAGGACGCCACCGGCAAGGACGTCAACGCGATCAAGTTCGCCGACTACGGCATCAACATGGTCTGCTCCGGCATCGTCGCCAACACCGAGTTCGTCAAGGCCAATGCCGACCTCGTCAAGCGCTTCATGTCGGCGACGACCAAGGCCGTCGAAGCCGCCGAGAAGGATGCCAAGGGCGCCGCGCAGTCGATCCTCGACGCCAACCCGAAGGGCGGCAAGATCGAAACGCTGACGCAGGGCTTTGAGCTGACGATCCCGCTCTACCGCACGCCGGAAACCAAAAACAGGCGGCCTTTCCAGGTGACTGACCAGAACATGACCGATACGGTGAACCTGATGGTCGAGTATGGTGGCCTGGACGCCAAGGCCAAGGACAATCCGAAGGCGTTTTACACCAACGACTATCTGCCGCAGGGCGGTTCGTGAGCGGACAGCAGTTGGCGCGATCGGGGCTCTCATGGTTCGAGACGCGCGGCTCTGCCGCGCTCCTCACCATGAGGATCTCAGACCTGACAATGAGGACCTTAGACCTCATCCTGAGGAGGCGCAAAGCGCCGTCTCGAAGGATGAAAGCCCGAGACGGTGCAGGCACCTATTCGATGGACCGACCTGAATGAATCCCGCGACCAAACCCACCGAGCCCAATCAACCGCCGCCGCATCTGCGCCTGGTATCCGATCGTGCCGGCCGCGCGGCATCCGGGATCACGCTGTCCGGCGTCTCGAAAACCTACCGCTCGCGCGACGGCGACGTTCCTTCGCTGAAGCCGCTGGACTTCCACATCAACGAGGGCGAGTTCTTCGTCGTGGTCGGCCCGTCCGGCTGCGGCAAGTCCACGCTGCTCAAGATGATTTCGGGGCTGCTCGCGCCGTCGACCGGTGAAATCCTGGTCGAGGGCGAGCAAGTCACAAAACCGCACGGCAATGTCGGCATCGTGTTCCAGAACGCGCTGCTGCTGCCTTGGCGCAACATCCTGTCCAACGTGATGTTGCCGATCGACATGAAGAAGCTGCCGCGGGACGAATATTTGCCGCGGGCGAAGGCGTTGCTGAAACTCGTCGGCCTCGAAGGATTCGAAAAAAAGCTGCCCTGGCAACTCTCCGGCGGCATGCAGCAGCGCGCTTCGATCTGCCGCGCGCTGGTGCACGATCCTAAAATCATGCTGATGGACGAGCCGTTCGGCGCGCTCGACGCCATGACGCGCGAGAAGATGAATGTCGAACTGATGCGGATCCAGCGCGAAACCGGCAAGACCGTGCTGCTGATCACGCATTCGATTCCGGAGGCCGTGTTTCTCGCCGACCGCGTGCTGGTCATGACCGAGCGGCCCGGGGCGATCGCGGCGATCTACGACGTCGCCTTGCCGCGCCCGCGCTCACTGGATTCGATGGCCGATCCCGCGTTCACCGAACTGGTGCAGCGGATCCGCAAGCACTTTTTCACCCAAAGCGCGCTGGACTGAAAGCTGGCCCGATGCCGTATCGCCTCGCCGTACGAGACATTTCCTTCTTCGAGCGACCGGTCACTTTTGCCCGGCCGTTCCGGTTCGGCGCGGTCGTGATCAAGGCGACGCCGCAGGCCTTTGTCCGGGTCGAGATCGAGGTGGAAGGCAAGGGCCGGGCGACGGGCGCGAGCGCCGAGTTTTTGGTCGCCAAATGGTTCGACAAGCGGCCGCATTTATCACCGGAAGAGACGGTGACGGAACTGCGACGCTCGCTGCTGATCGCGCGAGAGTTCTATCTGGCGCATTCCGGCTTCGAGACCGCCTTCGGATTGCACGCCGCGGTGATCGGTGCACAAATCGAGGCCTGCGCCCGCGAAGATATTCCACCGCTGGCGGCAGCCTACGGCCCGGCCGAAATCGACAAGGCGGTTCTCGATGCGCTGCTGCGCTGCGTTGGCGTCAACTTCTTTGACGGCATGGCGGCCAATGTCGCCGGCATCGATGCGCGGCTGTCGCGCGATCTGTCCGACGCTGATGTGTCGCAGTTCCTCGCAGGCCGCAAGCGGCTAGAGCGCGTCGCGATCCGTCACACGGTCGGCATGGACGACAAGGTCGAAGGCGAGGGCGGTGTTGCCGATGTCAAGGAAAATGCCGGAGCGCGCTATTTCAAGCTCAAGCTCAACGGCGATCCCGGGCATGACGCGGATCGCCTGATTCGGATCGGCAACGAACTCGCCAGGCTGCCGTATGATTATGGCGTCACGCTCGACGCCAACGAGCAATATGCTGATCTTGCAGCGCTGGGGGCCTTGGTCGATCGGCTGGATCGCGACGCTGCGTTGCGACCGATCACACAAAAGCTTCTCTATATCGAGCAGCCCATGCCGCGCGACATCACCCGTCACTCGCCGCTCGGCGCATTGACGCGGCGCGACTTCATCG
This sequence comes from uncultured Bradyrhizobium sp., assembly GCA_902826195.1. Lineage (GTDB taxonomy): Bacteria > Pseudomonadota > Alphaproteobacteria > Rhizobiales > Xanthobacteraceae > Bradyrhizobium. The sequence goes on from CADEDX010000256.1 coordinate 3,872, forward strand.
TTGACGAGGCCGACGACTCCTATGACGCGTTCCCGGCGGCGCGTGTGCTCGGCTATCGCGGCATCTCGTCGAAATCCTGCAAGGGCATCTACAAGTCGGTGATCAACGCGACCCGCGCGACGAAATGGAGCGCGAACGGTGAGAAAGCGTTCATCGCAGGCGAGGATCTGACCTGCCAGGCAGGCCTCGCCGTGCAGCAGGATCTCGCGCTCGGCGCGCTGATCGGTGTCACCCACGCCGAGCGCAATGGCCACCATTATGTAGACGGCTTTGGCGGCACGCCTGCCGCCGAGGCTGAAGCGTTTCTCGGCAGCCATCCCGATCTCTACACCCGCGACGGCGGCAAGGTCCGGCTCGCGATCCATAACGGCGATCTCCTGACGGGATCACTTACGACACCGGGTTTCGCCACTTCGGTTCATCCGGACTGGTCCACGATGCAGCCGCTGGCGCACCCGGCGCCACGAACTTCTTTGGAGAAAGCAGTATGACGACAAAGCGCCTCGGCTTGATCATGAACGGCGTGACTGGCCGCATGGGCCTCAACCAGCACCTGATCCGCTCCATCATCGCGATCCGCGATCAGGGCGGCGTGCTGCTCGCCAACGGCGACCGCATGCTGCCGGATCCGATCTTGATCGGTCGCGACGCGGGGAAAGTGGAACGCCTCGCCAAGCGCTTCAATGTCGAACGCTGGTCGACGGATCTGGACAAGGCGCTGGCCGACAAGAAGGACACGATCTTCTTCGATGCCGCGACCACGCAGGCGCGGCCGTCGCTGCTGACCAAGGCGATCAATGCCGGCAAGCACGTCTATTGCGAAAAGCCGATCGCGACCAATCTTGAAGAAGCGATCGCGGTGCTGAAGCTGGCCAACGACAAGGGTGTCAAGCACGGCACCGTGCAGGACAAGCTGTTTTTGCCGGGCCTCAAGAAGCTCGCGTTCCTGCGCGATTCCGGCTTCTTCGGCCGCATGCTTTCGGTGCGCGGCGAGTTCGGCTACTGGGTGTTCGAGGGCGGCTGGCAGGAGGCGCAGCGGCCGTCGTGGAATTACCGCAGCGAGGACGGCGGCGGCATCATTCTCGACATGGTCTGTCACTGGCGCTACGTGCTCGACAACCTCTTTGGCCAGGTCGAAAGCATCTCCTGCCTCGGCACCACGGACATTCCCGAGCGGTTCGACGAGAAGGGCAAAAAATATACGGCGACCGCCGACGATTCCGCCTACGCCACCTTCCGTCTCAAGGGCGGCGTGATCGCGCATATCAACATGAGCTGGGTGACGCGGGTATATCGCGACGATCTCGTCACCTTCCAGGTCGACGGTACCCACGGTTCAGCGGTGGCCGGCCTGACCGATTGCGTGATCCAGGCGCGCCAGGCGACGCCGCGGCCGGTGTGGAATCCGGATGAGAAGCGCACCCATGATTTCTACGCCGACTGGCAGAAGGTTCCGGAAAACGTCGTCTACGACAACGGCTTCAAGGAACAGTGGGAGATGTTCATTCGCCACGTCTGCGAGGATGCGCCGTATAAATACACGCTGCTGGAAGGCGCCAAGGGCGTGCAGCTTGCCGAATGCGCGTTGCAGAGCTGGCGCGAGCGGCGCTGGATCGACGTTGCCCCGATCAAGGTGTGAGGAGGCCCAACCATGAACAAGCCAGTCCTGCCGATGTCATCGCTGTCGTTGAAACTGCCGACCGCGGATCGTTCGATTGAGACCTATCGCCTGGCGGCGTCGCGGACGTTTCCGGCAAAACTTGAAGGCACGCTCAACCGCGTGGCTTTCTCGGCCGCGCATGTGGTCGCTGATCCGCTCGCCGACAACGATCCGTGGCTGTCATCCGCGATCGACTGGGATCGCACCATTGCGTTCCGCGAGCACGTCTGGGACCTTGGCCTCGGTGTTGCGGAGGCGATGGACACGGCCCAGCGCGGCATGGGCCTGGACTGGCCGACCTCGCTGGAGCTGATCCAGCGCTCGGTGAAGGCGGCGAAAGCGAAAGGCAATGCGCTGGTGTTCTCCGGCGCCGGCACCGATCATCTGGCGGTGGAAGACGCGAAGTCGATCGACGACGTGATCCGCGCCTATGAGGAGCAGATCGCGGCAGTAGAGAAGGCCGGCGGCCGCATCATCCTGATGGCTTCACGCGCACTGGCCAAGCTCGGCCGCAGCGCCGACGATTACGCCAAAGTCTACAATCGCGTGCTGGGCCAGGTCCGCGAGCCCGTCATCATTCACTGGCTGGGCGACATGTTCGACCCGGCGCTCGCGGGCTATTGGGGCACCGCAGACCTCGACAAGGCGATGGACACGGCGGTGGCCATCATCAACGCCAACGCATCCAAGGTCGACGGCGTCAAAGTCTCGCTGCTCGACAAGCAGCGCGAGATCGACATGCGCCGGCGGCTCGACAAGAACGTCAAGATGTATACCGGGGACGATTTCAACTACGCCGAACTGATCGCCGGCGACGACAATGGCTTTTCGCACGCGCTGCTCGGCATCTTCGACGCCATCGCTCCGGCCGCGTCCTATGCGCTGTCACTCCTTTCGGCCGGCGATGAGGTCGGCTTCCACGACGTGCTGGGTCCGACCGTTCCGCTGTCGCGCCACATCTTCCGGGCGCCGACGCGGTTCTACAAGACTGGCATCGTGTTCATGGCCTGGCTCAACGGTCACCAGGACCATTTCACCATGGTCGGCGGGCAGGAGAGCACGCGGTCGACGCTGCACCTGGCTGAATTGTTCCGGCTGGCCGACCAGGCCGGGCTGCTCTCCAACCCCGAACTGGCGACGCGGCGCATGAAGACGATGCTGGCCACGCGCGGCGTCGAGGCCTGATGCGCGACTTTTCCAACGACCATCGCTGGCTTTCGCTGAACACGGCCACCGTCCGCAAGCAGAGCGATCTCATCGCTATCATCGAGGCCTGCGCGCGGTACGGTATCCGCGCCATCGATCCCTGGCGCGACCAGGTCGCTTCGGTAGGCCTCGATCGCGCTGTGCGCGCATTGCGCGACGCCGGGCTCGAATTGTCGGGCTATTGCCGCGGCGGCATGTTCACCTCTGATGCATCGCGCCGCGGTGAAGTGCGCGACGATAATCGCCGCGCGATCGACGAAGCCAAGGCGCTGGGCGCGCCGTGTATCGTGCTGGTCGCCGGCGGCCTGCCGCAATATTCACGGCCAGGAAGCGCGCCCTCGAAAGACATCGCGGCGGCGCGTACGCAAGTGCATGACGCCATCGCCGAGATGCTGGAATACGCCAGGCAGGCGAACATGCCGCTTGCGATCGAACCCTTGCATCCCGCCTACGCCGCCGATCGTGCCTGCGTGAATACGTCGAAGCAGGCGCTCGATCTCTGCGACGAGCTCGATCCGCAGCGCACGGGCATGCTCGGTGTCGCGCTCGACGTTTATCACATCTGGTGGGATCCGGAATTGATGCCGCAGATCGCGCGCGCCGGTAAGGATCGCCTGCTCGCATTTCACGTTTGCGACTGGCTGGTGCCCACCAAGGACATTCTCAATGACCGCGGCATGATGGGTGACGGCGTCATCGACATCACATCTGTGCGATCGGCGGTCGAGGCGCAGGGGTTTGCCGGTTATTCCGAGATCGAAATCTTCTCTGATGACTGGTGGGCAAGGCCGATGGATGAGGTTTTGCGCACGTGCATCGAGCGGCATCGGACCGTGGTCTAACCGACTCCATCCGCACTTCGCACACGTTGTGTCATCAGCGGACGATGTTGTCTCGTCGCTGAACGAGCTTGCCCGGTTTGGGACAGGATAGCAGAAAGCGACGGTTTGCTGGTTCCGGATTTAACCTTTGTCCACGCTATTTAGCTTAACAAAGGGTTAGCGTTGCGCCTCGAACGGCTACGGCATTACCTACGCCGTACGGAGAACGTCTCCGAAAATCGATGAGCCGCAACATGAAAATCCTCTACGCTATTGCGACCCTCGCCCTGCTGTCGACATCGGCGCAGGCCTGGCAGATCGTCGAACGCTGCACCCACAGCAAGTTCAATGGCAAGGTGTGCACGACCTCCTATCTGGATGACCCGGTGCGTAACGCTGCGCAGGATCAGGAAGACGAGAGGGCAAGGCGGGCCAGCATCGAGAAATGGGAAGCCTACTGCAAGCCGCGGCGCACCTATGACGATGAAGGCGTGGTTCGCCTGCAGTACGCCCGCAGGGGCTGCGAGTTCGGCCGCAGCGAGTAGTTGCGCGTTGCTCCTCGTGACGGGCGAGGAGCAATCCAGGCCCGACGGTGCGAAGAAGCCCGGAGCATCGGCGGCTCTAACAGACCGCTAAATCTTTATCGACCAAATTGCGGCCCGGTTAGTCACCCCGCTTTACACTGCTTCAATGCCTGTCGGTCAATCCTGACCGACGGCAATTATCTCAAGAGGCAGTGTCCATGCGAGTCTTCATCGCAATCTCGGTTGTCGTCGCTTCGGTATCTTCAGCGTCCGCCCAATTTGCGATGGATCACGGTCGTGCGGCGGATGCTGCGCAGGCCGCATCAGCGCTGAAATCTGCAGCGGATGCCAAACCGGCCGCTGCCTCCGGCGCGCCGCCACTTCCCAGCCAGCAGACCAATTTCTACGTTGCCGGCCCCGGTATCGTGAAGATCGTATCGCGGTCGGCGGCAGACCTGAAGGCGGATGAAGCGGGCCAGGCCGAGTGGGCTGCGCGCTGCCGGCCGATCGTGGTCGAGGACCGCGACGGCCTGCGTCGCGTCAGATACGCCGAACGCGATTGCGATCTCTCCCGCTTCAACACGGCCGGCAATTAGGCTCCCTGCATACCGGACGGAATCGAACGGCCGTTGGCGGTTCGGCCTGCCGGTTTCGGCTAGGCCCTTCAAGGCCAAAATGCTAGAGCTTCCCCGATCCCCGTTGGGGCGGCATGACTTTCACTTCCTGGCAGTTCGGGGTCTACGCCGCGATC
>CADEDX010000257.1 GCA_902826195.1 uncultured Bradyrhizobium sp.
CCGTTCCCGTATGGTGGGTGCTGGCCCCGCCCCCGACCAGGTAGGCCTCGCCTGAGAAGGTCGTTTTGATGGTTGGGAGCACGTGCCCTCATGCTTGAGGGAACAAGTCGACGATGACGATCCGCTTCGTGATCCGATGCGCTTTGGCCATACGCCTGCTTTCGTTGGCGGGGTTTGCCTTGTGGGTCGCCAGTCTTCCCGAGCCGGTGCGAGTCGTCGCCGAACCAATCCTGCAAGCCGAAATGTCGAAACTCATCGAGGCGATGAAGCCGCCTAAGCGGCAGCGGCCGGTGGTCGCCGTCGTCGGAATCAACGATGCCACCGAGGTCACCGACTACATCCTGCCGCCCAGCATCCTGCGGCGCGCGGACGTGGCCGAGGTGAGTCTGCTGGCGACCGGAGCCGGTCCGGTCAAGCTTTTCCCTGCTCTCACCGTGGAGCCCGACGCGACGATTGCGCAGTTCGACGCCCAAAATTCCGAGGGGGCCGACTATGTGGTCGTGCCGCAAATGAGCCGCGACGACGATCCACGGGTTTTGCGATGGCTGCGAGAGCAGGCAGAGAAGGGCGCGACGATCATCGGCATCTGCGCCGGCGCCAGAATTGTCGGCAAAGCCGGCCTGCTCCACAACAAGCGCGGCACGACCCACTGGTTCTATGTGAACGAACTGCGCGACGCGACGCCGTCGGTCGTCTATGTACCGGATCGCCGCGTGGTGGCTGATGGGCGAGTCGTAACGACAACTGGCATTACTGCCTCCATGCCTGCAATGCTGATGCTGATCGAGGCCATCGGCGGCCGGAGCAAGGCGGAAGCAGCCGCCAGCGACCTTGGATTGGCTGCTTGGGATGCGAGCCATGCCAGCAGCAGGTTCAAGCTAACTCGCCCGTTCGCAATCACCGTCGCCGGCAACGCCCTGGCCTTCTGGAATCGCGAGCGGCTCGGTGTCGAATTGCAGGCGGGTGAGGATGAGGCCTCGATCGCGCTGGTTTCGGATGCGTGGTCCAGGACCTACCGATCGACGGCCGTGAGCTTCGCCGGCACCGCAGGCCCGATCGAAACGCGCCACGGCCTACGCCTGATTCCGGATGAACGCGCCGCCCAGTGGACGGGAGACGACCGGATTCCCGCGCTGGCGGACCGCAAGCCGGCGGCTGTGCTGGACGAGACGCTTCGCGCGATCGCAGCGCGATACGGCGATCGCACGGCCGATGTCGTGGCCATGCAGCTTGAATATCCACGATGAGCGAAATGATTCAGCCGTCCCGGGCTGACGAGATGCCGAAGGAGTCATGCGATGAAAGGCTTCAAACGGAAGAAAGCTTTCGCGGCGAGGACGCGCGCCGCTACGAAGACCAGCTTCGCGGCGACGAAGCCGAGACTGTGCAGTTTCTCAAGGACCTGGCGAACGGCAGAGATTGCCTTTAGTTGCGATCGGCACGGGGCGCATCGGATTGCCCCTGGCACGCGAGGGACTTTGCGTGGACGGCATCGAGCTGTCGCCCGACATGATCGGCGTCTTGCAGGGCAATGCTTACGCAAACTGGCTGGCATAATGGCCGATCAATCTGCAGAAGAAGCCAAGCAGCAGGCCGTCGCCCCCATCTCCGGACGGTCGACCTCGCTGCAGGATCGACACTCGTCAGGGCCGGGGAGGTGCTGCGCAAGGCATACTTCCCCCATTCCGGCGTACTCGCGACAACGGTCGCGCTTACCGATGGCCGGGATGTTGAAGTCCGGATCACCGGCCGGGAAGGTATGATCAGAGGCTCCCTGGCAGGGCATCGCAAGTCGATCGCGACGGTGATCGTCCGCCTGCCAGGCAGGTCATCCACCATCGAACAGACCACCCTTCAATCGATCCTCGACACCTGTGAAACGAAGTTCATGGTAACCCAGGAGGACATGGCGGAGATGATGGGGTGCGCCGTAACGCAGTGTCGGAGGTGGCGCACGCAATGCAGGAGACGGGGATCATCCGTTACGCCCTCGGTAACATGGAATTGTTCGACATCGAAGGTTTGGCCCGGCTTTCCTGCGAATGCTATGAAGCGGTGCATTTCTTCAGGGGTCTTGTGGAGGGAGCGCCAGCCAGCGCTCAACGGTCCTACCGATCGCGCAGCGGTGCCGTAAACCCGGCCCAGGCGAGGTAGGCGCCGATCGCCAGCGGCCCGTTGCTGGCGGCTTTTCACTTGAGCGACCAACATTGATTGGCATCGACAGAAGCGCAGCGACACCGATCTCATCTTTACCGATATCCTTTGTCGGTCTCTTCGCGTCCCCTAGCAGACGCCAAGGCCGAAGCCGCAGATGATCTTGGTGCGATGCGATCCATCGCCCATTCCTACCTCTGAGAAACGAGGAGCCCCACGACCGGCCACTATACGGCCACAATAAGTAGTATTCTAATAGTAAGTATTCTTGTAATAGTTTGGGGCTTTATGACGCCTGTCCTACCTTCACATCGGGTAGCTGCACATCTCGCGAGAAGATTCCACCAAATATGCCTCGGCATGACCGCAGAACTCCTGGTGAGCGAAGATCTCAGCCCGATTCAATGGGGCGTGATGTCAGCAATCGCCGAGGAGCCGGCGAGAGGGCAGAGCCACGTCGCCAAGCGCATGGGCGTGGACGTGGTGACCCTCGGCCAAATGGTCGATTTCCTTGAGGCGAAAGGCCTAGTCAAACGCACAATTGATCCAGACGACCGCCGCGCGCGGCAGCTTTCTCTGACACGAAAGGGCGCCGGCGTGCGAAGCCGCCTGAGACCACGATTGCTCGCCGCGCAGGATCGTGTCCTGGCGCCGCTGTCGAAGACGGAGCGAACGGCGCTTATCGAGATGCTGACCCGAATTATCGAAGCCAACAAAACCTACGCACGTCCCGGCAATGGGCGACGCAAGCCGCGCCGCCTTTCGAGTATCGAATCATGAGAGGTATCACCATGAAGATTTCGCGCGTGGTTCTGAAGGCGATTCTGATGTGCTTCGCGCTCAGCATTGCAAATACGGCGTCTGCTGGGTGGCCCGAGCGCACCGTCAAGGTCGTTGTCACGTTCCCCCCGGGTAGCGCGAACGACGCAGCCGCGCGGCTTTTCGCTGACGCGCTGTCGAAGAAATGGAGCAAGCCGGTCATAGTCGAAAATCGGGCTGGAGCCGAAGGGACCATCGGTGTTGGTGCTTTCGTCGCCGGTCAGGATGACCACACATTGCTGTACACTGTAGGTGGTTCGATCAGCGTTGCTCCCATGCTGGTAGACAATGTCTCTTATGATCCGGATCATGACCTGCTGCCGATCGCCTCTACGACTGCAATTGTCCTGACACTGACCGTTAATAATGCTGTAGGTGCTGACAGTATTCCCAAGCTGATCGAAACGTTGAAGGCCAGCCCGGATAAAATGCTTTGGACTTCCGGGCCGGGTCTGTTGCGCTACGCTTTTGCTGCGTTCCTAAAGCGGCAGGGGGTAACCATGACATATGTTGCGTATCGTGACGCTGCGCAACCGCAAGCCGACCTCGGCGAAGGGCGCATTCAGGTGCTGGTCACCTCCATGGCCGCATCATTGGCACCGGTGCAGACCGGCAAAGCGCGTTTACTGGCGGTGCTTAACGAAAGCCGGGCCGCCGCTCTACCGGACGTCAAGACGGTGCGTGAATTGGGCTATGACCAGCTCGAGGTGGATGGACTCGCAGGGTTCTTCGGCGGCCGAACAATGTCCTCAGAAATAAGGGATCGAATTGCTGCCGACGTAGCGGAAGTCTGCGGCGATGGCGACGTGCGTCGAAAACTCGAGGCAGTCGGCCATAACGTGCTCGGCTGCACCACCAGCCAATTGAACGCAGGCATAGCGAGACAACGGAGCTGGTTCGCCGAAATCAGCCAAATCGTTCCAATCCGTGAGCCGAAATAGGCAGACGTGGAGTTTCCCATGAGTTCTCATGCGTCGCCACTTCAGCTCCTCGATCTGATTCAGTCGCATCGCATAACGGCTGTGATCTACGTCGCGGCCAAACTCGGCATCCCGGACCTGTTGTTGGATGCGCCGAGAATGACTGAGGAAATCGCTCGCTCCACGGGCTCCAACCAAGCCGCCATAACACGGCTCCTGTATGCCCTTTGCACGATAGGTATTTGCGAGCGCACGAATGGCGCCGCATACTCATTGACTGCCATGGGCAACAGCCTCGCTGAATCTGCGCAACCTTCAGTTAAGGCTTGGGCCATTTTCGAAGGCGAGATGCTATACAAGTCTTGGTCCGGTCTGCTTGACACCATCAAGTCGGGCAAAACGGCAGCTGAATTGCGTGGATTCGTCGATAGTTTTGAAATGATGGGTCGCTCCCCAGAGAACGTTCATACATTCAATGCGGCAATGGCGGATCTCACGCGCCTCGTCACCGCTGATGTGGTTGCCGCGTATGATTTCAGTAGGTTTACCCATTTGCTCGACGTAGGTGGCGGTTCAGGTGAATTGTTGGGGGCAGTTCTCACGCGTTTTCCGCGGCTCAGCGGTACGGTCTTTGATCTCGACCGTTGTGCCGACGCCGCAACAAATCATCTACAACACATCGGCTGCGAAAATCGAGCTACGTTCATCGCCGGCGACTTTTTTGAGGCTGTGCCAGCAGTAGCCGATGCGATTATCCTCAAGAGTGTCATCCACGATTGGAATAGCGAGCGATCTCAACAGATTCTGGAGAACTGCCGTCGTGCCATACCGGTTGACGGCACCTTGCTGCTCGCCGAACGATTGATTTCGGACGTGCCGGCCACCGCTGAGGATCATAGATCCCACGCCCTCAGCGATCTGAACATGATGCGTGGTCCTGGCGGCCTGGAGAGGACTTCTGCGCAATATGAGGAGTTGCTTAAGTGCGCAGGTTTCGAGGTGGTGGGCATCGTCCCGGCAGGACGTTTCTCCGTGATCGAGGCAAAGCCAGCCTTAATCAACGGTACATAGTGTCAGGGCTTACCGAGCAGATATCCGTCATTGGCCAACGCCGTATCGCTTCTTGGCCCGTAGCGGACCAAAGCAGGTGCCCTTCGGTAGGCGGCTTTTGTGAAGGTTTGCGGATGGCGGCCCCATGACGGTGGCGCGGCGCGCCCCGGGGGCCGGCGTACGCAAACCTCCAAGGGTGGCGGCCGCGAGGGTATTGCATCCATCGTTGCTGATCTGAACCGATGGAAGGAAACCGCGGGAGGGGGTCGTGGGTGTCGCGGCTAGGGCTATGGGGATTTGGGTGCCGCGGATGAGGCGGGTGAATGGAGTCGAGGCGCTCCAGCAAGCCGGTGGATGGTGAAACGGCCGTTGGATGAGCGGCGGGTCGCGCCGAATTCGGTAAGTTGTCGGACGATTTGTGACGACAGGTCGATCTCTGGACGCACTCTGCCGTGGCCATTGGAGAGGCGGCGGATGCGACGAACAGATTTGCAGAATTCTGATGCGGTCATGAGGTGTCGAGCCTGCTGACGATCGTTGGACCTGTCGGCCCATGCCGTGGCGTGGCACCGCGCTCCAAGACCTCAATGATGATCATGCGACCGCCGCAGCATGGACATTTCGGCTTGCAGGCATCGACGGCGTCAGCGGTGGGTTGGCCTTCAGATTTTGAAACGGCCAACAGTTCGCGGGCGCGGGCGACGTTGTCGGCGCGGGTACCGCTGGCGAGCAGACCATAGTGACGGATGCGGTGAAAGCCGGACGGCAGGACGTGGATCAGGAATCTGCGGATGAACTCGGCGGTGGAGAGCGTCAAGACCTTCTGGCGATGCTGACCTTCGGCGCGATAATCCTTCAACCGGAAGCTGACGCCGGCGCGGTCGCAGGCGATCAGCCTGCTGTTGGCGATGGCGACGCGGTGGGTATGGCGCGACAGATAGGCCAGCACGGCCTGTGGCCCGCCGAACGGACGCTTGGCATAGACCACCCATCCGGCTCGGCGTAGCGGGGCCAGATAGGCCACGAACGCTTGCGGGTCGGCGATAGCGGGATGATCGCCGAAGAACTTCAGGCGGCCGGCCTGGTGGGCGGCGAGGAGCCTCTCCAGGAACAGCCGCCGGAACAGGCGCGAAAGCACGCGCACCGCCAGGAAGAAGCCGGAGCGGCACGCTACCCAGCGTGTCCAACTTCTTGCGAATCTGACTGGAGACCGTGCGCGACCAGCCAGTGCCAACCTTCCCCATAAAGACCAAGTCTTTCCCCTCTCGCTTGCCGAGATAGAAAGCGGCACGCCCGTTGGATCATTCACGAATCCAACGACGGGAAATTTGGCTTTCTGAACCGCATTTATCAAGATCGAAGATTGGCTCGATGCGCGAGCGTTGCGCCGCGAACGAGATGCTGCAAATGAGCTGTGAATCACCCGAGAGTTGAATTGCCTGCGCTGTCTGCCCCGTGACGTGATGGTTCGACCCTTTCTCATTGTGCTGGAAGGCAATATTTCGCGGATTACTGCTTTCTCGCAAAGATTGCCGTCGCTTCCTACAGTTTCCAACACAAATCATCTGCACGTAGTCAGGCGGACCAACGGCGCTGACCCGAAATTTTCCGTCCTTTATATCAACCTCGACGGTCAAAATGTCTCGGCTGCCGTCGTCAATGTATTCTCGATCAGGGGGCTAGGAATGTGTAATTAAACCAAGTCTTTCTTTCGCCTCAGCTTTTTCATTTTCCCTTCGTATTCAGCCCCAGCTCCAACAGCCTGCGCAGTGACTCTCCTCAGCTTTGGCTGCCGCGACTCAGAACCGAAGCTGATACTCCGAGTGCAGCCTTCGCTGAATGTCGGTAAGTCGTTGGCGATCTGCGCCGTTCAATACCTGCGGCTCGGTTGGGAATAGCATCTCGCCAGCCATCTTTCTCGTCCAGGATTACTGCCAGCGGCATGCAGGCGCGGCCGCTTTTAGGCTCAAACAATTCCTCGGAGATGAGCCAACAGAGATCAACGTTGGAAGTGCGCTTTTTGGTCATTTTGCGCCCTTGAGCCGTTTCGTCACTGGGCTCGGGATCAGCAGCCTCGAGATATGAACTGTGTATCCTAGTTGGTTTCTTATTCCCATTAAAGCAGACATTGACGGAAGATCGGCTAATGCTCACAACTGTTCCGAGATAAAACGCTGTTCGCGGCGCACGTTTTCTGCCGAGCGCGTTCAGTCGCGCGCGATCGCCTGGTTTGAAGTCTTTGTCCCGCTCATTCATTACATCTTGACCTGCGCTCAGGCAGAGCGAAGAAGTAAAAACATCGTCTCCAGTCCAGTTCGAACAGCCATCGCATCGTGTCAGACGTCTGGTGCCACTTCAAATTTGTGCTTGAACTCAGCCATCATTGCCTTCTGCTCGTCGAGCGTGGCTTCAGTCATTCTGTCAGCGGCTAGCTTATGGCTCTCGTCGCCCGCCTGAATTTGTTCGACGACGTGCTGACGGCTTTTGTTGCCCATTTCTTCAAACGTGTCGGCAACAAGCTCGGCATCGCAAGGCCCACCTAGATCGCGACAGGTCAGCTTTTTCATTTTAAGTTCCCTTCTTTCGATCCTAGCGCGCATCGCGGAAAACGCTCGGTCCTTCGACCTGCCTGCGCTACCGGCACGGCCAAGCTTTACTCATCGCTGTCATGACGAGGTTGACGAAGGGTTCGTGCAGTCGCTCAGGATTAGACCGCATGAAGTTAACGACGACCGTGGCGGCCTGCCCTCTCGTTACCTCCATCGGTGGACAGCTCCTGAACCGTTGTGGCAAACCTTTTCTAAGATACAATAGAGCGTTTATGGCTCCGCTGCATTCGCCCATCCAAACGTCGGGGCTTTGCCGCGCGATGTAGCGCTCGCAATGTGGAAGCATGTTTGCCGCATTCGATGTCTTGCGCGGCGTCAACCCATGCCGGCAATGCAAGCCGACCTGCGAGTGCGACAAATGCGAAGGTTCTCATTTCCCCTTCGCCTTCAGCCCTCGTTCGACCAGTCGGCGGATGGCTTCTGAACGGGACTTTACAGCATTATCGACCGACCATTTAATGATTTGAGCGATCAAGTCATCCGACATCCGCACGCCATACATCGGCTCGGTTCCCGTCGCTGGCCGCCCTGCTTTCCCGGGCGCCCTTGAAGCAGACGATTTACGTTTAACAATTATTGACTTGGGCATAATTACGTATAACGTAAAAGCAAGCCGAGGGGAAGCGGCAACTTTCGCCCCGGCTTCAACCCGAGCCATAGCAAGGCCCTCCAGATGACCCGAGCTGATCGCGTGCATAGCACGCCACCCCTAAACACGTCCTCACGTCGGACGTTCCTCAGCAATCGGCGCCGCCCTTCCGTTGCCCGGAGCGGCGGACGCCTATGAGCGAGTCTCAGACCCGATCTATGCGGCTATAGGGGGCCATAAGGCTGCGCTGATCGCCGCTGTGGATTGGCATTCGGCTCTGGATCGGGAGTTGCCGAAGGATAAGTGCCGTTCCTTCATTAGAGTTAAGGATCAGACCATAGTGGAAACGGGCAATGCCCGATGAATCGACTGCGAGCTTACCGTGCACCGTTGCCATTCCGCGGAAACCGAGACTGCTTGCGCGCTGATCAACGTCCTGCCGACCACAATGGCCGGCATTGCAGAGTTGCTACGATATGCAGTCGATGCTGACACGGACGGCGAGGGGTGGCCAAGAGGTGCAATCCAACGACGACAAGATTTGGCGGAGATCCACCCACCCTGAGCAACGAATGCGCCTGATGCAGCTTTTGGTGATTGATCGTCCCCCGAAAAAGTGGACAGCGTCAAGCTGTGCGTGTTTCGGTAAATCCGGGACATCGATTTCGGTAATTCGCGGACAAGGATT
>CADEDX010000258.1 GCA_902826195.1 uncultured Bradyrhizobium sp.
TGGTGCCGATGCCGCCGGGGTGGCCGGTCCCCCAGGCCTTGAGAAGATCGAGCGCTTCGGGGCCACGCACCTCACCGATCGGAATCCGATCGGGGCGCAGCCGCAGCGACGAGCGCACGAGGTCCGAAAGCGAGGCGACGCCGCCCTTGGTACGCAACGCCACGAGGTTCGGCGAGCTGCATTGGAGTTCGCGCGTATCTTCGATTAGAACGACGCGGTCGGTCGTCTTGGCGACTTCGGCCAGGAGTGCATTGGTCAGCGTGGTCTTGCCGGTCGAAGTACCGCCCGCGACGAGAATGTTGCGACGTTCACGGACATCTTTGCGGAGCGTTTCGGCTTGAGTGTCGGCCATGATGCCGGCGGCGACGTAGTCGTCGAGGGTAAAGACGGCGATCGCGGGCTTGCGGATCGCGAAGGCCGGCGCGGTCACTACGGGCGGCAGCAGCCCCTCGAACCGTTCCCCCGTCTCGGGCAACTCGGCCGATACCCGCGGATGCGCGGCGTGAACCTCTGCGCCGACGTGATGGGCAACGAGCCGCACGATGCGCTCGCCGTCGGCGGCGGCAAGACGCTCGCCCGTATCCGCGAGACCTCCCGACAACCGATCGACCCAGAGCCGACCGTCGGGATTGAGCATCACCTCGACGATAACGGGATCTTCAAGCCAGGCCGCAATCGATGGTCCGAGCGCGGTACGCAACATGCGCGCACCACGCGATACCATCTCGGACTGGAAGGAATGAACTGCCACCGTCGCCCCCCAAGACACCGAGCGCGAAAGGGGCTCGGCGACGGGGATCAGTAGAAAAAGCAGACCATGCGTCTGCGCAACAAGGTCAGATTGGGCGGCGTATCGTGGCGTAGCAAAAGAAAGGAGTGGCGTAATCACTTTTGGGGAACGATTGGCGAAGCCTGGGCCGGCTCAATGTCGAGCGATATTTCCTGGGCAAGGGTCTGGCCCCTGGCCAGCCGGCGCCCTAGTGCCTCGACAAAACCTTCATACCGCTCACGCCCCTTGGTCTGTGCCGCGGGTTGCGCCGTATCGGGCAGCGGCGGCGTTGCTGTCAGCCAGAACCGTACGAACAGGGCCAGCGCCTCATTCGAGATCGTGACGTGACGCTCGAGCCGCTCAACCTGTCGGGTCAACCGGTCAAGACGACGGCCGAGTGCTGCCTCCATCCGCTCGGAACTATCCGGCGACAGGAATGAGGCCAGCGCGGTCTCGACGACGAGAGCCTGGGGGACTCGCTTGCGGCTGGCATGATCGGCGAGCTTGCCCGCAAGGTCCGGAGGCAAACGAAACGTATGTTTTGTCCGCATGATCTCACTCGCTAAAGTTCCAGGCCATCCCCCGGATCCATCGCGGCCTGGCGCGCGAGGCCGGGTCCATTCGTGCGCACCACGCGGGCCCGGACGGCAACCCGGTCATCCCCTTCTTCTGGAAAGTCGAACTCGGTCGGAGGTTTCGAAACTTCCGGTACGATGTCTTCATGCTGGGGAAGCTCCGGTTCGCGACGAATGCCAGAATTCGCGGCGTCATCGACGCGCGGCCGGGCGCCCGACACGGATACCGGCTTGGACACACTCTTGTTCGCTGGAGGGGGCAAGCGGCTCCAATCATCCGCCGGTGCGCTGCCCTCGCGATCGAGAGGCCCTAACCTTGGCGGTGGCAGCACGCGTTCGGTCAAACGTGGATCCTCGAAATACCTCGCCTTTTTGGCACGGATCGGTGGAACGCCGGAGACCAGCACCAACTCATCATCGGGCGGGAGTTGCATGACCTCGCCCGGCGTCAGCAACGGTCGCGCCGTTTCCTGCCGCGAGACCATGAGATGGCCGAGCCAGGGACTTAGCCTGTGACCAGCATAATTCTTCATTGCCCGCAGCTCGGTTGCGGTCCCGAGCGCGTCCGAAACGCGTTTGGCGGTACGCTCGTCATTGGTCGCGAACGATACTCGTACATGACAATTGTCGAGGATCGCGTTGTTCGGCCCATAGGCCTTTTCGATCTGGTTGAGAGATTGGGCAATGAGAAAGCTCTTGAGGCCATAGCCGGCCATGAAGGCGAGCGCCGACTCGAAGAAATCAAGCCTTCCAAGCGCCGGAAACTCATCGAGCATGAACAGCAGCCGATGCCGACGTCCTTTGGCCTGGAGATCCTCGGTGAGACGGCGGCCGATCTGATTAAGGATCAATCGCACCAGCGGCTTGGTGCGACTGATGTCAGACGGAGGTACCACGAGATAGAGCGTCGTTGGCCGTTCGTCCTCAATAAGATCCCGGATGCGCCAGTCGCAGCGGCACGTTACCCGGGCAACGACGGGATCGCGATAGAGACCGAGGAACGACATCGCGGTCGATAGCACGCCCGACCGCTCGTTCTCGCTTTTGTTCAGCAACTCCCTCGCCGCGGATGCGATCACTGGATGGATTCCGGCTTCGCCAAGGTGCTGCGTCGTCATCATTGAGCGAAGCGTAGTCTCGATCGGACGTTTCGGGTCGGACAGAAAACTCGCGACCCCGGCAAGCGTCTTGTCCTGCCCCGCATAGAGAACGTGGAGGATGGCTCCAACGAGCAAGGCGTGGCTGGTCTTCTCCCAGTGGTTCCGCCGTTCCAATGAACCCTCGGGATCGACGAGTACGTCGGCGACATTCTGAACGTCGCGAACCTCCCACTCCCCTCGTCTTACTTCCAGGAGAGGGTTGTAAGCCGAACTTGCCGAATTGGTTGGGTCGAACAACAGCACTCGGCCGTGTTGGGCACGAAAGCCTGACGTCAGGGTCCAGTTTTCACCCTTGATATCATGGACGATGCAACTCCCCGGCCAAGTCAGAAGCGTCGGGACAACGAGGCCGACACCCTTTCCGGATCTGGTCGGCGCGAAGCACAACACATGCTCCGGCCCATCGTGCCGCAGATAATGTCCTTCGAACCGTCCGAGAACGACCCCGTCTGCCCGTGCGAGGTCTGCACCACGAATCTCGAGCTGGTTTGCCCAACGTGCAGAACCATAGGTTATGGCCGTCTCTGCTTCCCGGGCCCGCCACACCGACATCGCAAAAGCGACGATGATCGATAGGAAGCCGCCAGAAACAGCAACGCATGCCCCTTCGACAAACACTCCCGGCGCATACGCATCGTAGGCATACCACCACCAGAAGATGGCCGGCGGGAGATAGATCGGAACACCTGGCGCGAGTTCAAACCAGGGGTGGCCGAGTTGAAGCTGATAGCCGAGTCGCCAAGCCACCCACTGCGTTGCGGCCCACGTCGTGATCAGCACGATGGTCAGGACGCAGGCGATCTGGCCCCAAAGTATTCTCGTTGCGGACATCACACGAGAGTCATGATGGCTGCTTCACCCGCAGACAAGCCATTCTGCCGATTTCTAGTGTCCCCGGATAGCCCAGCGAGGAAATGGTGCATCAACCCACCAACGCCGCAGAAGTTAACTGCTGTGTCATGCGTCATACGATCTCACATATGTTTACCAGAGCTCAGTCGAATTGAGCCGAAACATAAGACGGGCGCGTACCGCCGTGCAATTCCTTGCTGAACCTGTGCGCGCGCAGCAAAGCCGCAACGCAAGATGGCCGCGGAGACCGCTTGATGCGTCGGTAGATGCGATAGCTGCCCCCTTTGGTCCATATAATTGATTGAACTTTCTGGGCTATCGGAACGGATGGCACTGCAGCATAGGGGCTTTCGGTGCCTCAGGCGCTACGAAGATTGCTGCTGCGGGGGGCGTTACGCGCAGCAGCAGCGTCGGAACCATCGCATCGTGCTCGCGTTACTCTCCAACGTCGAACAGTACCTCGAGTAATATGATGCAACATTCAGCGCAGCGCATATGCCAACCGAGCCTACTGCTCGCAGCGTTGGCGTTCGCTGCTAGTTGGTTCATGACCGGCAAGTTCGACGATGACTTTGCTCGGGGGGTTCTTTCAACTGCATTTGCAAGTTGGGTGGCCGCAAGCTCGGGCATCACCGGATTTTTACTTCTAAAGATGGAAGAAGTGCCTAGTCGCAAGCAAAGTTAGGTTCGCGGTCGATTATTCGGATGACACCTTCACCGAATCAATGACCGTTCTAATCTTTTCGGCGAGATCGCGCTGGGTATAGGGCTTGTTGATCAAGTCTCCGGGGTCCAGCCGTCTTTGGTGCACGATGCATTGCGCATGTATCCGGTGGCGAAAATGATCGCTAGTTTTGGGTCGAGCGTCTTCAATTGATCGGCGACGTGTTTGCCCGTCATGATGCCCCAAACACCACATCGGTCAATAGAGCGTCGACGCGCTTTGCTCCTTGAAGCAGTTCTATGGCATATGGCCTCGACCCGCTGGAAGCGGTCAGAGCTTCGTATCCCAAATCTTCCAGAGTGTTTATCGCGTAATCCCCTACACCTGGAGTGTCCTCAACGATGAGGACGGTCTCTCCAAGGTTTGCGCGCCTGATTACAGGCGCCTGAATCACCTCGACTGTTCCAACGACGGCTTCGGGCTTCTGCTGGCTCGGTGGGTAGATTAACGATGGTCCCAACATCGACTTCACTGTAGATGCGAATCTGTCCGAAGGATGCCGTACGAAACCACGGCACATTGGACGGCACCGAACCGGTACGCTTGAGGCGACTCAATACCGTTGCATAGATAGGTCATGATTTGCTTCATCGGAGCAAACTGGCCCGCGAAGAACAGCGCCAAAAAGGAAAATCCGGGCGGGCTGCGCCACGGCATCTGAAAAAGAATCCGTTCCTGTTCAGCCGCGGGCGACGCTTATTCCTTCAAATGCAGGTGTCGGTAGGCCCTTGCGGACGGTAAGACTTTGGAAGAAAACGGGGCTTTACTGCGGAAATCTGTACGCCGCTTGCTGCAGATTAAATGACAACATTCAGGCCGTTGCTAGGGGCGACCGTTGAGATCGATGACACCTTGGAGATCATATGGCAGTCAAGCGGATGGACAACGTAGGAATAGTCGTAGAAGACCTCGGAGGAGCGATCGATTTTTTCCGCGAACTCGGCCTCGAGCTCGAAGGGCGGACCACGATCGATGGAGAATGGGCCGGACGCGTCACCGGACTAGAGGATCAGCGTGTCGAGATCGCCATGATGCGGACGCCGGACGGCAACAGTCGCATCGAGCTCTCCCGCTTCTTCAGCCCACCTGTCGTGGCGGATCACCGGAACGCTCCGGTCAATGCGCTAGGCTACCTCCGCGTCATGTTCGCAGTGGACGACATCGACGAGACCTTCGAGAAGCTTCACGCGCGGGGCGGACATCTCGTCGGTGAAATGGTCGAATACAATGACGCCTATCGGCTCTGCTACATCCGCGGTCCCGAAGGGGTCCTCATCGGGCTCGCTCAGGAGCTTAACAGGTAGACCCGCGGGCGGTGCGTCAGTTCCCCTTTGCGGACGGTCTTTGGCGAGGCGATCCTTTTCGAAAGGCACTTACACGAGGTCGACACGAATAGCACCGATAGGGATGAAAGAGACGGCGTCCATGTCGTTGTGCAGGATGGATTGCTCGCCGCGGCTTTCCCATTTGAGGATGACGCCGGACGAGTTGGTCTCGGCGATGGTGCCCTGGTCGGCCTTGTCGGTCCGCCAGCAAACGCGTGCGCCCTTTTTCAGCAACCTTGATTGGAATTCGGCTATCTTTTTTCGCCGAGCCCTTCACAGTGTCACGGGCGTAGACCGTAGTGCCACGCGGCGGCATGCCCGTCCAGCCGCGCAGTCAAGAAGTATAAGCAAAACATAAAGCTATGCCGTGCGGCGACGGCCGCCACCCATCCGGAACCGGTGGTGTTCGACCGGGTTGATCCTTCGCAATCCATCTGCGAAGGAGCGGCTATCAATGCAGAAGCAGACCCGGCTCCGAGCCATCAAAAATGCCCCTTCCGCAACACAGCCGCCGGCCAGCGAAACGGGCGTCGTAGCAGCCTCCGTTTACGCAGGCGGAAAGCGCATCGCCGACATCCGGATCGAGGAAGCCGAGGCCTGGTCGAAGAAGAAGGATCACGTCGTCTGGGTCGGCCTGCATGAGCCGAGCAAGGAATTGCTGGAGCGGGTCGCCGCCCAACTTCACCTCCACCCGCTCGCGATCGAGGACGCCTCCAACGCCCACCAGCAGCCCAAAGTCGAGCAATACGGAGATGCACTATTCGTCGTAGCTCGAACGGCGCAATTGGCGGACGGGCAAATCGCGTTTGGCGAAACTCATCTATTTGTCGGCGCCGGCTATGTGGTATCGGTCCGGCATGGCGCGTCGACTTCCTACAAGGCCGTGCGTGACCGTTGCGAGTCTTGTCCGTCATCGCTCGCCCAGGGAGAGGACTATATCCTCTACGCCATCCTTGACTTCATCGTCGACAACTACCGGCCGGTGATCGACACCATCCAGGCTGAGGTCGACGAACTCGAGGAAGAGGTCCTGAAGAAGGTGTTGCCGAAGCGGGAATTTGACCGCATGTACAGGCTGCGCCGCGACCTGCTCCGGCTACGCCGTGCCGTCGGCCCCATGATCGATGTATGCAAGCGACTGGAGCACGCCGATCTGATCTCGATGGACAACGAGATGAAGCCGCTGTTCCGCGACGTGCTCGATCACGCCAAGCGGGCGGAGGAAGATATCGATTCCCTGCGGGAAATCCTCGCTTTCGTATTCGAGGCCACCATGATGGCCGGCCAAGCGCAGCAAACCGAAATCGCACGGCGGCTGACGGCCTGGGCGGCTATGCTCGCCATACCGACTGCAGTTGCCGGCATCTACGGCATGAACTTCGAGAACATGCCGGAACTGAAGTGGGAGTATGGCTACTACATGGTGCTCGGCGGCATCCTCGCCATTTGCGGGGTACTATATTGGCGCTTCAGAAAAAACGGCTGGCTGTAGCAAGGCCTAGACCGCAGCTCTATGCTGCCGCTTATATCTCGACGCCCTCAACCCTCTCGCTTTCCTATACTTTCGCGATCATCCTTTCATATTGCGACATGAAAGGATGCTGCATGGGGCAAAGGGCTAGAACGCGGAAAGCGGCGACGGCGGACCTGGCGGTGACGATCCTGGGCGTCATCGGCTTCCTACTGGCAGCGGATGCATGATGCGAATGCTTCGCCGTTCGACGTATTCGCCTTCGTCTCGTTCATCATGTTCGGCGGCATCAAAGTTTGCCTGCCGCGGCTGTTGTCGAAGCGCGCGGCCGCGAGACGATTCCCGGGGCGCTGGGCTCGGGTCACCCTGACGGCACTCTTTAAACCACCGGGCTGCCGCTCCACGGCCGCCAATGCGTGGGGTGGGACGGCAGTTGCCTCACGGAGCAAGTGGTTCTGGCGGGGACTTGTCAGGCAACAATCGGCAAACCGGATCCGGCTAAATGTCTTCCGATTTCCTCACCTTACCAGATCTGCCGCCGCCGCGCTCTGGCAGAGGCTGTTTTTGGATGGCGATCAGTTCGGCGAATACAGCGGTTCAGCACCTTTATTCGGCACCTACAGAAACGCACGAGCGCTCACATGGATTCCTGCGATCGGCGAAGCATTCCTTGTATCGAACTTGAAAGGTATTGGACCATAGAACTCAAGATCGCTCTAATGGCATTGCTGATCTGCGCCTTGCTTTTCGCTGTCCACCGCACAGGCGCCCGGAGCTCAAATTCCTGATCCTTTGTCCGCCTGCCGTACCCGGCAGCGCGCATCTGGACCGGACAGAAGTATTTCGTGTGGGTCTTGAGCATCCGGCTTCCCACTACCGCTTGCTTGCGCCCGCAGACCGCGAGAGTTCCAAAATGAGCGGTGACGCCCCCTTTTTGAAGGCAAAGCCACCAGCGGAGTATGTCCGTTGGCGGCTTTGCCTTGGGGGACCGGATGAGGGCAATTGCCCGGCCGTTCTATCGATAGCTCAACTTCTAGATAGAGCAACACCTGCCTCGAGCTAACTGCTCGACCTTACCGATACGGATATTTCAAAGGACGGCGTTGCGTACTTCGATGGTAAGCCATCGAGGAAGCTCGCCATGCAGGTTCGGTGTGTCGAGGTTGGTTCGAATTGTCAGAAGACCAAAACTCGGACGGCGATCAGCGTTCACTGATTGTCTTTTAAGACGGTGCGGACTTGATCGACCGGCCACTTATCCCCCACCGGCAATACTCGGACAGTACTGTTATCATTCCTGCTAACCAACGCATGTGAACTCACCGGATCGTAAATGCGAACGAGCTTGAGTTCCGTAGTCGGCTTCCAGTTCAGCGTCACGTCGAGGTCGCCGGGAAAGATTTGCCATTTCGAGCCGTCGTCGAGTTCCACCAAATGACTTTCGGAATGTGATCGAATCTTCATACTTAGCAACGGCGCGAGGCTCCGCGAGGTTCCTGCGCGACCTCCCTGAAACATCGAACTTGGAACTTTGGGAGGACTTTGATTGCAAGCCGCTAGTTGCTCTTTGTCAATCGCGCGGAATAGGTGTTGATGAGTACCCGTCTCAGCGCTGGTTTGAGCATTTCTTTCTCGTCTATAGTGGATTTCCACCCAGCTCGCGTCATTTTCAACAGTCGCCTTCGTGACGAGCTCCACGTACCTCACGCCGCAGCTTCCTCGACATCGATTGCTTCGACCTCTTCTGATTGATAAAGTTCAGAAGGTGGCTAGCGGCACGGGCATCAGCCAACGCGCGGTGATGATTCCTGAGATCAATTCCGTACAGCTCACATAGATGTCCGAGACTGTAGGATTTGTGACAGGGATACCATCGACGCATTCCCGCGCAGGTGCAGAGTTTGGGAAAGCGAAAACGCCGTTCGAGCC
>CADEDX010000259.1 GCA_902826195.1 uncultured Bradyrhizobium sp.
GCAGTTCCTCGCGGCCATCCTTGAATTTCCTGTGGTCCTCCGTCTCGACTTTGGTGAAATGCAGATCGAGCTGGTCCAGCGCTGAGACGATCGCCGAGCCGATCACCACGCGGGCGAACCATTTGTGGTCGGCGGGCACGACGTGCCAGGGCGCGTGTTTGGTCGAGGTGTGGCGGATCAAGTCCTGGTAGGCGGCCTGGTATTTGTCCCATAGTTTTCGTTCGCCGACGTCGGCCAGCGAAAACTTCCAGTTCTTGGCGGGATCTTCCAGCCGCTCGAGGAAACGCTCGCGCTGTTCCTCCCTGGAGACGTTGAGGAAGAATTTCAGGATCACGGTGCCGTTGCGCGCGACGTAGCGCTCCATCGCCGAGATGTCCTCGAAGCGGTCGCGCCAGATGTCCCTGGTGACGAGCTTCGGCGGGATCTTCTGCTTGGCGAGGATTTCCGGGTGGACCCGCACCACCAGGCATTCCTCGTAGTGCGAGCGGTTGAAGATGCCGATGCGGCCGCGTTCCGGCAGCGCGATCATGCTGCGCCACATGAAATCGTGGTCGAGTTCCTTGGTCGAAGGCTGCTTGAAAGAGGTGACCTCGCAGCCCTGCGGGTTAACGCCCTCGAACACGCTCTTGATCGCCGAATCCTTGCCGGCGGCGTCCATCCCCTGGAAAATCAGCAGCAGCGACCAGCGGTCCTGCGCGTAGAGCTTTTCCTGGAAATCGCTCAAACGCTTGCGGTTGGCCTCGATGATCTTCGTCGCCCCTTCCTTGTCGAGGCCGCCCTTCCCGTTGGTGTTGTGCGACTTGAGATGGAATTCACCCGCGCCGTCGTAGCGGAACGGAGCGACATATGGCTTCAGTTCATCGGCGAGCGGCTTTGAGGATTTCTTGTTCATTTCGTTCCGTGGGCTTGGGTTGCGTCTTCCATCTGTCGAGGACGCTACCAAGAATGCCCTTGGGAAGGAATATGATGAAAACGACAAGGAGGACGCCGTAGACGAGGTTATCCCAGCCGACCGCCTTGGTTCCGAAGCCGATGCGCAGGATTTCCGCGAGCATGATGGTGATGATGGCACCGACCGTCGGGCCGAACGAGACATAGAGACCGCCGACGATGACGGCGAATACCATCTGCAGCGACACCGCGATGCCGCTCACCGTGTCGGGCGAGATGAACATCTGGTACTGGCAATACAACGCGCCAGCGAGCGCGGTCATCAGCGCCGAAATCAAGGTGACCTTGAGCTTTTCGGCGGTGACGTTGACGCCGGCCGCAGCCGCCGCGTCCTCGTCCTCGGATATCGCCTCCATGGCGTAGCGGGTCATGCTGCGGTCGACCCAGCGCCAGATCAACAGGCCGAGCACCCAGACCCCGAGCGCGATCAGGTACCACGTTATCTTGTCGTCGAACTGCAGCGCCATCAGTCCCTTGCCGCTCGGCGCGCGGTTCGGCGTGTAGCCGAGCGAGCCGCCGGTATAGTCGCGCGTCGCGGTGATGACCTGCAGAACGATGCCCGAAAGGGCCAGCGTCACCAGCACGAAATAATGCCCGGTGATGCGGAAGCGAAAGCAGGGATAGGCGACGATCAGCGCCAGCACGCCCGCCGCCACCATGCTGATGGGAATGCCGATCCACGGCGACACGCCGAGATGATTCCACAACAACGCGGTGACATAGGCGCCGACGCCCATGAAGCCGCCATGGCCGAGCGACACCAGGCCGAAACGGCCCATGATCGACCACGCGGTATAGGCGAACGACCAGATCAGGATCAGCACCAGGATGTGCAGGTGATAGGGCTCGCGATAAACGAAGGGCAGCGCGACCAGCGCAGCCAGGCCGACGGCCGAGGCGATGTAGCGGGGATTCACGAGCGCCTCGCAAAAAGGCCCGCAGGCCGGATGAACATCATGACGATGAAGAAGGCGAACGCCAGCACGTAGCCCCATTCGAGGTCGGAGAACAGGCCGCCCAGCGAGATGATCTCGGCGAACACGAACGCCGCGATGAAGCCGCCTACGAAATTGCCGAGGCCGCCGAGCACACAGATCAGGAAGGTGATCGGCCCGAACGAGAGCCCGACAAAGGGATGCACGTCGTATTGCAGCACCAGCAGACAGGCGGCGAGGCCGGCGAGCGCGCCGCCGAGCGCCGAGGTGATGAGATAGATGCGTTTGGTATCCAAGCCCATCAGCGACATGATCTGGCGATCCTGGGAGATGGCGCGGATTGCGGTGCCGGTATAGGTGCGGGTCATGAAGAAGTAGACCGCGAGCATGCCGACCAGCGCGGCGATGAAGGCGAGCAGCCGCGAATAGCTGAAATGCATCTCGCCGATCGCCAGCACCGGCAGGCGGATGCCGAGATTGCGGAAATCGATGCCGAAGGCGACGGTGGCAAAGCTCTGCAGGATGAACAGCACGCCGCCGGTGGCGAGCAACTGGTTGATCGGCGGCGCGGTCAATAGCGGCGCGATGACGATGTAATGCAGCGCCGCGCCAAGTGCGGCCACCAGCAGGATCGCAAACGGGGCGGCTGCCCAATACGGCAGGCCGAACACCTGGACCATGTAATACATGCCGTACATGCCGATCATGACCAGTTCGGCGTAGCAGATCCAGGTGACGTCGATGACGCCGAAGATCAGATTGAGCCCAAGCGCGAGCAGCGCCAGCACGCCGCCGAGCAGGATGCCGTTGACCACGGCTTCCAGCAGGTAGATGTCGAAGATGTCGAGGAAACCCTGCATCACTAGACCCTATTTTTGCGCATGACCTTTTCGAAAAACCGGTCCCCACTTTTTCGGATCATGCGCTAAACCCCGAGATAAGCCTGCTTGATCGTGTCCGTCTTCATCATCTCTTCCGACGTGCCCGACGCACGGATGGAGCCGGCCTCCAGCAGATAGGCGCGGTCGACCACCTTGAGCACCTGCTGCACGTTCTGCTCGACGATCAGGACCGTCAGCCCGCTGGCGCGGATGCGCTTGACCAGTTCGAACACCTGCTGCACCACGACCGGGGCCAGCCCCGCCGAGGGTTCGTCGAGCAGCAGCAATTTAGGATCCGACATCAGCGCGCGGCCGATCGCGCACATCTGCTGCTCGCCGCCCGACATGGTGCCGGCCATCTGGCTGCGCCGCTCCTTCATGCGCGGGAACAGGTCGAACACGAATTCGAGACGCTCGGCATATTTGGCGCGGGCGCCCGGCATGTAGGCGCCCATCTTCAGATTGTCGTCGACGGTGAGCCGCGGAAACAGCCGGCGGTTTTCCGGCACGTGGGCAATGCCGAGATCGACGATGCGATGCGCCGGCGTCGCCAGCACGTCAACTCCTTCCATCGAGATCGCGCCTTTGGTGGGACGGATCAGGCCGGAGATCACCCGCATCAGCGTGGTCTTGCCGGCGCCGTTGGGGCCGATCACGCCGACCGCCTCGCCCGCCTTGACCTCGAGATTGACGCCGAACAATGCCTGGAAGGTGCCGTAGCCCGCGTCGACCGATTTCAGTTCGAGCATGCGTCAGACCCCCGCCTTGCGGCGCGCTTCACCGGCCGCGGCCTGGCTCGAATCCGCATCCGTGCCGAGATAGACCTCGATCACCCTGGGGTCACCGGCCACCGCGCTGGGCAAACCTTCCGAGATCTTCTCGCCGTGATCGAGCACCATGACGCGGTCGACGACCCGCATCAGCACGCCCATGATGTGCTCGACCCAGATGATAGTGATGCCGAGTTCATCGCGAATCTTGCGCAGCATGTCGGCAGCCTGATCCATCTCGTGCTCGTCGAGCCCGCCGAGGCTTTCGTCGGCGAGCAGCAGCTTTGGGCCGGTCGCGAGCGCTTTGGCAAGTTCGAGTTTCTTCAATCCGGCCGCGCCGAGGCCGTCGACGCTGGCGTGGCGATCGGTCGGCAGGCCGACCATGGCGAGCGCGCGCTCGGCCGCCTCGTCCGCCTTGGCGCGGCTGTGGCTGCCCTGCCCGTAATAGCCGGCCAACGCGACGTTCTCAAAGATGCTGAGCCGGTGAAACGGCCGCGGGATCTGGAAGGTACGGCCGACGCCGCTGTTGATGATCCGATGCGGCGCCTTGCCCGCGATCTCCGTTCCGTCGAACAGGATGGAGCCCGCCGTCGGGATCAGCGTGCCCGAAAGCATATTGAAGATCGTACTCTTGCCGGAGCCGTTCGGGCCGATCAGGCCGAGAATTTCGCCCTTTTCGACCTGGAACGACACGTTGTTTACCGCGGTGAAGCCGCCGAAGCGCTTCACCAGACCGTCTACCGTCAGCACGCCAGAACCTCCGCTTACCTGTTTGCTGGCTTTACTGGTTGCTGAACGTGGTTCCCTTCGGCAGCGGCAGCACGGCTTCGCGCTGCGCCTGGCTCTTCGGCCACACCACATAGGACTTGTCGTCGATGTACTGGATGACCACCGGGAACGAGCGCTCGTTCTGGCCGGCCATCTGCTGCCCTTCGCCGTGGAATTTGACGCCGAAGCCGAGCATCGTGCCACCCTCGGGGATATCGACCTCCAGCGCCGCCTTGCGCAGCGCATCGGGATCGACGCCGCCATATTTCTTGATGGCGCGCGGCAGCACGTCGGTGAGGAACAGATAGGTGTTGGAGGCCGCCATGCCGACATGGGCGGAGCGGATCGCAACCCCGGGCTTGGCCTTGTCGAACTCCTCGCCGACCATCTTGATGACCGGCGGCAGCTTCGGGTCCATCGATTTCTGGTTGGCGAGCCAGATCGAGATCGGATCGGTGTTGAAGACGTAGTTGACGTCGCCGCCGAGGCCTTCCTTCAGCTTCTCATAAACGCCATAGCCCGCGCCGTGGCCGACCAGCGCCGCGAACTTCAGCCCCTGCTCACGCGCCTGGCGGCCGAACAAAGTGATGTCGGGGTTATAGCCGGTGTGGAAGATCACGTCGGGCCGCGCGCGCTTCAGCTTGGTCACCAGCGCCGACAGATCCGGCGCGGTGGCGGAATAGCCCTCCTTCATCACGACGTTGAAGCCGGCCTTCTTGGCGCCGGCCTCGTTGCCCTTGGAGACGTCGACGCCATAGGCGCCGTCCTCGTGGATGATGGCGACGCGCAGGTCCTTCGGCTCCTTGCCGAACTTCTCCTTGGCGTTCTGCGCGATGAAATCCATCGTCATCATGCCGAACTGGTCGCCGGAGGCCTGCGGCCGGAACACGTATTTGAAGTTCTTGTCGGCCAGGACCGCCGACGAGATACAGGTGGTGATCCACATGAAGTTCTTGAGCTGCTCGACGCGCGCGGCCACCGGCACGCATTGCGCCGACGAGAAGAAGCCGAGCAGCATGTTGACCTTTTCCTGCTCGATCAGCCGCACCGCCTCGTTGATCGCGACGTCAGGCTTGCTCTGGGCGTCGGCATAGACCGCCTCGACCTTGTAGCCCTCGACGCCGGTCTTGGCGTACTGGTCGAGCATGATCTTGGCGCCGATATATTGCAGCTCCGAGCCGCCGCCGGCGAGCGGGCCGGTCAGGTCGTAGATGACGCCGATCTTGATTTTCTTTTCCTGGGCCTCGGCGGCGACCGCCATCCCCAGCACCGCAATGGCGGCGGACAGCCCTACGAGCAGGCGCGTGGCTTTGTGCCCCAGCATGGTACCCTCCCCTGGATTATTTTTGTGCAGTGCGTTTTTTGTTCTTGTTGGCACCCATCACATTGGTCGCGCGACCAGATGTCAAGCGCATTGCTTGCGGCCACATCGCGCAGGCGTCGCCTCTTGCGGTCAGAGCGTGCAACTCAAGGTTACGCGCGCCGACGCGGGACGTGTTCGGCGCCAAGCAAGACCGGATGGAATTCAGGTCTGGTTCTTGTAGATCTTGCCGTCCTTCATGATCACCTTGAAGTTCTTGTCGGGATCGTCGATCAGCTTGATGTTGGCGATCGGATCGCCGTCGACCAGCAACAGATCCGCCAGCGCGCCCTGCTCCACCACGCCGATCTTGCCCGGATAGGGATTGCGCAGGCCCGACATCGCGAGCGCTTCGGCATTGTCGGCGGTGGCCATTTTCAGCACCTCGGCCGGCGCATACCAGCGCACCAGCTTCGAAAGCTGCGCGCCCTGCCGTGTCGCCAGCTTGGCATCGAACAGCGTATCGGTGCCCCAGGCGGTCTTGATCTTGTACTGTTTGGCCAGCTTGTAGGCAGTGTCGGTGCCCGAGTTCATCTCGATCTGCTTGCGGCGATTCGCCGACCCCTCCCGGAACGGGATCGCATCCTCGTCATCGAGGAACGGCTGCAGGCTCCACCAGACGCCCTTCTCGGCCATCATCTTTGCGGTGGCCTCGTCGGCGAGATTGCCGTGCTCGATGCATTTCACGCCGGCGCGGATCGCCTTCTGGATCGCCCGCGGCGTATAGGCGTGAACCGTGACATAGGTCCCCCAATCCTCCGCGGCTTCGACCGCGGCATGGATCTCGGCTTCGGTGTATTGCGCCACATCGAGCGGATCGTAGTCGGAAGCCACGCCGCCGCCGGCCATCAGCTTGATATGGCTCGCGCCCTGCATGAGTTGCTCGCGGACCCGGCGCAGCACCTCGTCGCTGCCATCGGCGACGGCGGTGAAGCCGAGGCGCTCGGTGAAATGCAGCGGTTCGCCCGATGCCCTCGGCAGATCGTGGGTCATACGGAAATCGCCATGTCCGGACGTTTGCGAGATGGTGGCGCCGGAGGGCCAGATGCGGGGCCCGGCAATGTAACCCTCGTCGATCGCCCGCTTCAGTCCGAACGAATTGCCGCCGACGTCGCGGCCGCTGGTAAAGCCGCGCATCAGCATGTCGCCGGCCGACTTGCCCTGCCGCTGCATGACGTAGTTGATGTCCGCGGTCATGAGCAGCAATTGGGGCACCGTCGACATTGCCATGTGAACGTGGGCGTCGATCATGCCCGGCATCAGCGTCCGGCCGCCGCCGGCAACGACCGTGACGCCCGGCTCGGCGGCAATCGGCGCGGTCGAAATCCGCTCGATGACGTTGCCCTTGACCAGAACATTGGACGGCGCCGAGAGCGCCGTGCTCTTGCCGTCGAAGATGCGAACGTTCTGGAACAGCGTCTGCGCCGGAGCCGCGGCCGGCTGCTGGGCCAGGGCAAGACCGGGCAGACTTACAGCGCCAAGACATGCGGCGATGCCGACGCGCATGGCGCGGCGCGTTCGATCGATCTTCCCCTCTGCGACGGATCGCGCCGCCGAAACATGATATGAATCAATTCGACATGCTTCGCGGAGATCGACACCCATCGCAATATCCTCCTGCCAATGTAGAGAAAGAAGGGTTGTTGATCAGCCTATCACTTATGGTTGCAGATCAGGCGTTTCTTTCGGTCCGTATCGGCCCCATTCCCAGGCCACTTGCTGTCGCGGCCGAAGACGGATCACACCACCGGAATACTCACGCTGCTATCGTAGCGTCCGCCGGAAAGTATCTGTTGGGGTCCGCCGAACACGGCGGGATCCCGGCCATCGTGCAGAAACGGGGCAGAGCCCTGCATCACGAAAGCCGCCAGTGCCGGCAGTTCGCGGCTGAAGCGGCTTGCCAGGGTGGCGAACACGCTGCGCCATCCCGGAAACACAAAGTCGCGGCCCATCACAGTGAGAGCGATGCGGTATCCTTTCGGCACAACGACCGATGTGGGCCACATTTCAATCTCGGTGCAGAAGCTTTCCCCGGCAATGACGGGAAGCACCACGCGGTGGGCGTGATAAGGCCTATTGGGCAGCGATCGCGAGGCATCGAGTTCGCGGTGTGATACCCTGAGCCAACCCTGCGCAATCGCCTGGCGCGGCGAGTTGGCGCCTTCGAAACTGACGTCCCGGCCACGCGGGTCGAGAACCCGCAGCACGACGAACAGGTCCATGTCGCTGCGGCTGGGCCTGACCCAGAGCCGCACGGCCAACGGCCCTATGATCTCGACATCAGATTGCTGTGGCTCGGCCTTGAAGGTAACGCCGCCGGAGTACCACTCGTAGCTGCTCATCGTGGCGTCACCGGGCGGCCGGGCCGCAAGGGTGCCCGACGCCCCGTCGAGATAAAGGTTGAGCGTATGTGTACCGGCGACCGGCCAGCCGTCGGCCGTACGCGTGCGCCCGGGTCCGCGCGAATCCCTGACAATGAACGCCACGCGGGGTTCATCATCCCAGCCGTTGCTTTCGTCCTTGAGGAAGCGATCCAGGAAGCGCCACTGCATGTCCTGCGCCTGTTCGAGATAGAATGGCGAGAAATGATCTCCCGAATGCAGGCGAAGCCACTTGTGTCTGGATTTCGCGGCAACGAATCCTTCGATGTTGCCGCGCAGATGGAGACCCGCGCCACCCCAATTTCCAACCGACAGCAGCGGGACGTCGATCGAATCCGCATCGGGCGTGCGCGCGCGATGATACGCATCCGCCAATGGATGCTCGCTGAACCAGGCAATGGGATCGATTTGCCGCGAGGCCGGCTCGCCGGCGGTCGCGACCACCCCCGCCGCCGGCCCGCCGGTGATGGCATCCCTGAACCCTCCGCGCACATTGCCGTGCGCATTCACGGCCACCTGCCGCCGGTACCAGTTGCGTACGAAAAATCGCGATGGAATGCCGCCGTGGGCGGCCATGTCGCGATAATGATCGAAGGCGCCCTCCCAGGGCATGATCGCCGCGAGCCCCTTCGGCTGGAGCGCGGCGACGCGCCACTGGGTGATGGCGTAATAGGAAATTCCCATCAGCCCGACGCGCCCATTGCTCCAGGGCTGTCGGGCGGCCCACTCGATGAGCTCCTTGTAGTCTTCGATC
>CADEDX010000260.1:0-7052 GCA_902826195.1 uncultured Bradyrhizobium sp.
CATCTCGCCCACCTCGCAGGTGCTGGTCTACTCGCAGACCAGCCTGCAGGCCTCCTATCAGACCACGTCGATGCTCTACCAGACCACGCTGACCAAGTTCCTGCCGGTCTGACGAAAGCTTCGCGGCTCAGAAAAAAGGCCTCCTTGCGGAGGCCGCCGCTAGGCGGCCTTTTTTGCTTGAGGCGATGCAATCGCTATGCGGACTTGCGATCGGGTTCGCCAAGGGATTTACGGGCGCTCTCCAGGATCTGTTCTTCATGGCCGATCAACTTCTTCGATTCCTTCAGCGCGTGGTACAAATCGCCGTTTAGAATGTAGTTGTTGATGGTTTCGATGAAAGGCCAGGCGCTCGGCATCGTGGTCAGGATGTCGCGGACCAGGCTGAAATAGGTCGGATGATGCGCCATCGGATCCGGCGACAGGTACATCAGCTGCACGGCGAGATAGACCAGCTTGGCGGGCGTGTCGGCCGTGTCCGGCGTCAGGATGTCCTTTTCGCGCAGGATCGGAATCCGGTCACCGTCGATCAGCAGCCTCGCGCGCTGGTCGGTATTGGTGACGACGCAGGCACCGATGATGATGCGCTCGTGCGGTTTGAGCTCGACTTTCAAGGCCATGCCTGTTCTCCGTTGACGCTTTTGGCGCGTTGTCGTGCCCGCCGGCAGATTCGCATCCTTTCTGATGATGGTTAACCAATGGTGAACGTGCGGTTTGTGCCCGTTTGACGGGGCTTTTCTGCAATCGGCCCGTATGAATACGGAGCTCATCCCGATCCGGCCAATTAATTTCAAATTCACCGTCTTTAAGGACGCCTTATCCGGCCAAATTCATTTTTTCTTAGAGACTTGGTTTCAGAGTAGGCTGTCGCCTGATCGCGAGGTCGGGTAGTGGCTTGTCTTAATTTCACACCAGAAAGGTATGAAAGATGTCCGGTATTGTTCTTTCAGCTTCGGTTCGCCAGAACCTTCTCTCGCTGCAGTCGACCGCCGACCTGCTGGCGACCACGCAGAACCGACTTGCTACCGGCAAGAAGGTCAACACCGCCCTCGATAACCCCACCAACTACTTCACCGCGCAGTCGCTCGACGCGCGCGCCGGTGACATCAACAATCTGCTTGACGGTATCGGCAACGGTGTGCAGGTGCTGCAGGCCGCCAACACCGGCATCACCTCGCTGCAAAAGCTGGTCGACACCGCGAAGTCGCTGGCCAACCAGGCGCTGCAAAGCGCGGTCGGCTACTCCACCAAGTCGAACGTAGCAGCCACGATTACGGGCGCGACCGCCAACGACCTGCGCGGCACCACGAGCTATACCAGCGCGACGGCGACCTCCAACGTGCTGTTTTCCGGCGCGGCCGGCGGCACCACGCCGGCCGGCGGCACCACGACCCTCGGCGGTACTTCGGCTGCGCTGGTCGGCACGGCCGCTCCTGACGGCGCCGGCACCGCAGCAAGCCTCGCCTTCGGCCTGACCTTGGCGGGTGCGCCCAGCGCCACGACCATTGCGGCTAACGGCGCGCCGACCGACGGCGAGACCCTGACCGTCAACGGCAAGACTATCACCTTCAGGTCGGGCTCCGTACCGGCGGCGGCCGCTGCTCCGGCCGGCTCCGGAGTCAGCGGCAACATCGTCACCGACGGCAACGGCAACTCGACGGTCTATATCGGCACGACGGGTACTCCGACGGGGACGGTGCAGGATCTGGCGAACGCCATCGACCTCGCCAGCGGCGTTCAGAAGGCGGTGATCTCCGCCGGCGCGGCGACACTCTCCAACTCCTCGGGCGCCAACGCCGGCATCGCGGCCGGCGTTCTGACCCTGAACACCGGCACAGGTGCTGACCTCAGCATCACCGGCCGCGCCGACCTGCTGAAGGCGCTCGGCCTGACCGCGTCGGTCGGTTCCGGCGATGCCACGGTCACCCGTCAGCGCCAGATCACGGCTGCCTCGACCGGCACGCTGATTCAGGACGGCTCCACGCTGAACGTCAACGGCAAAACCATCACGTTCAAGAACGCCGTGGCTCCGTTGGCCGCCAACGTCCCGGTCGGCTCGGGCGTCAGCGGCAACGTTGTCACCGACGGCAACGGCAACTCGACGGTCTACCTGCAGGGCGGTACTCTTAATGACACGCTGAAGGCGATCGATCTCGCGACCGGCGTGCAAGCCGCTACCAACGTG
Organism: uncultured Bradyrhizobium sp.; assembly: GCA_902826195.1. Lineage (GTDB taxonomy): Bacteria > Pseudomonadota > Alphaproteobacteria > Rhizobiales > Xanthobacteraceae > Bradyrhizobium. The sequence continues at coordinate 2,183 of CADEDX010000260.1, forward strand.
AGCGGTACGGCGACAGTGGCCGTCGCTCCGGGCCAGGTTGCATCGTCGATCGTTGCGGGCGCGCTGCAGCTTTCGACCGGTACGACTGCCGATCTGGCGATCTCCGGCACCGGCAACGCGCTCTCGGCGCTCGGCCTGACCGGCAACACCGGCACCGGCACCAGCTTCAACGCCGGCCGTTCCGCGGCACCCGGCAGCCTCTCGGGCAAGACCCTGACCTTCACCTCCTTCAACGGCGGCACGCCGGTCAACGTCACCTTCGGCGACGGTAGCGCCGGCACGGTCAAGACCCTCGACCAGCTCAACAACGCGCTGCTGGCCAACAATCTGGCGGCGACGGTGGATTCCACCGGCAAGCTGACGATCACCACCACCAACGACTACGCTTCGTCGACCCTCGGGTCGGTGCTTTCGGGCGGAGTGATCGGCGGAACGCTGACCAGCGCGGTTACGTTCACGATCGCGACGGCCCCGGTGGTCGACATCACGGCGCAAAACGTGCGCAGCAATCTGGTGACACAGTTCAACGGTATCCTGTCGCAGATCACCACCACCGCGCAGGACGCGTCGTTCAACGGCATCAATCTGCTTGGCGGCGATCAGCTCAAGCTGACGTTCAACGAAACGGGCAAGTCGACGCTGAACATCACCGGCGTCAACTTCAACGCGGCGGGTCTTGGCCTGGCGAACCTGGTCCAGGGCACCGACTTCATCGACAACTCCGCCACCAACAAGGTGATCACTAACCTCGCTAACGCCTCCACGCTGTTGCGTACGCAGGCGTCCGCCCTGGGTTCGAACCTGTCGATCGTGCAGATCCGTCAGGACTTCTCGAAGAACCTGATCAACGTGCTGCAGACCGGCTCGTCGAACCTGACGCTGGCCGACACCAACGAGGAAGCGGCGAACAGCCAGGCGCTGTCGACCCGCCAGTCGATCGCGGTGTCCGCGCTGGCGCTGGCCAACCAGAGCCAGCAGAGCGTGCTGCAGCTGCTCCGTTAAGCGGAACGACAATTTGACGATCAAGGCGGCGGGGGAAACCCCGCCGTCTTTCGTTCCGGGTAAGCGGATTTTTCCGACGAGTGAAGACCGGCATCAATAAAAACATCGAAGCCGATAATTTAGGCTGCGATGTTAATTCCATCGGAACCTGATCGCCTGCAAGCTGGCGCAAACATGGAATTTTTGCCGGAGTTCAGACACAATAGGTAACTCGCGCTAACCATATTTAAAGGCGCAACCTGTATGAATGTTGGGCAGTTTTTTTGAATTCCAGCGGTCTTGCAAATCGCTCCATCGAGGTTCGTGAATGTCTAATGCAGCTCAAGCCTACGCGCGTACATCGCAGACGACGACGTCTCCCCGTGAAATCGAGGCGCAGGCGTTGCTGAAGGCTGCACGGCAATTGCAGGAAGTTCAGGCCAACTGGAACGGCCCTGATTCCGCCATGCACAATGCGCTGCTGTTCAACCGCAGGCTCTGGTCGATCTTCATGAGTGCCGTCGAGGCGAACGAAAATCCCCAGCCGATGGAAGTGCGCCAGAACATCGCCAACATCGGCGTGTTCGTCATGAAGCAGACCGTCGACATGCAGTTGAATCCGGATCCGGCCAAGCTGAAGCCGCTGATCGACATCAATTGCAATCTCGCCGCCGGCCTTTCTGGTCGCGGCTAACAGGTTCGGGTGAGTACGCCGCCATGGCCGATCTCTGGAGCATCATTTCGGCCAACTACAAGACGGTGGGACTGACCGTTCCGTCCAAAACGCCCTATGTGGCGGTCGAACCTACCCTTTACGAAGGCACCTGGACCGGGAAGTATGCCGACAACAAGACGTTCAAGTTCACGATCTCGAACGTCGAGGGCTTTCGCGCCAAGGTGCAGTACCAGAGCGGCGGCACCAACAAGTTCCAGGAAGTCCTGATCAAGGACAATACCTTCAGGATCGGCGATACCAAGTTCACGCTGTCAGCGCTTGGAAAGGCGCAGATCAAGAACGTCGTCACCGATCCTGGTAGCGGCCAGACCTATCTCGATCAGGCCTACGCGGCACGCTCCAGCTGAAATTGCACATCACCGGTTCCTGATTTGATCGGAACAGCATACGCCCCCGGACAAGGTCCGAGGGCATGCTTAGCTTGAAAGTCCTGTAGATCAGGCTTTGCGGTCGGTGGCGGCAAGGCGCTGCGGTGCATCCTTAGTGAGATCGAGCGTGTGGAAATAGGCGCGGCGGCGCAACACGGCTTCCTCGGGAAACTGCTTCACCACCTGGCTCGTCTTGGTATCGATCACCTGATAAACGACGGCGCGGGCGTCACGGTCGATTACCACCTGGTTGGCCACGGCGGCATTCGAAATGGAGACGCGGACGGCCGCGGAATCGGTGCTGGCGCGCGCACTGGTTTCTACCGCCGCGACGCTCTTGTTCGCCGGCAGTACGGTTGCGACCGCTTGCTTTGCCGACTCGCTCACGTGCTGAGCGATCGGTGCGGCAACCGGTGCCCCCACCGGTTTGATGTTGAAATCTGTACTCATTGCAGCCTCCTGGCTTGCGCGAGTCAAATCCCAACCCCTCGTCGACGAAATATAGTCCGGCACCTCTCAACGTGGTGTTAGCAAATACGCTCAATTCCGCACTGAAGCAGACCGATAAATTTGGCTAAAATTGTATTGATTTGCGGCCTACAGCGAACGGCTGACCGAGAGCGGCGTGATGTTGCGCGGTCCCGGCGTCGCGCGTTGTCCGGATGCCGTGTAGGTGTTCGGAATGTTCTTGCGCTGGATCTCGGTGTTGACGCCGCGCACGATGCCTTCGGACACCGCGTGCGCTGTCGCAAGGACGGTGAGGTTGATCTGCAGCATCGCGCGGAAGGTGTCGTGATGTTTGCGCAGCGTGGTCAGCAGCTCCGGCGAAACCTGCGCCAGATATTTCTGCGCGTTCTTCAGGTTCTCGACCGCGACCATGTAGCGGCGCGACAGCTCGCCCTTCTGCTCTTCCAGCCGCATCGCTTCGCGCACATTGCCGGCGCGAACCAGTTCGGTTTCGCGTTCGATGATGCCGAGCAGGCCGCTCATCACGTTCATCAGATCTTCGGCCAGCTTGCGCGCCTCCGCCGGTGTGGTGATCGCTCTTGCCGGAGCCGGCGCGGGATTGGCCTGGGGACGCGCGTTCATGTCGAATTTTCCTTCTGGATCAGCCGGCCCGGTTGGCTTGCTGCAAAATCAGGGTACGGAAGACGTCGTTGGAGATGCCGATGCCGCCGGACTTGGCAAAGGATTTCGAATATTCATCCGTCAGCATCGAGCGCCAGGCGCCGGTGCCGGTGGTGTCGCCGAACGGGCCATCGCCTTTGACGCCGGTGGTCATCTGCGAAAACATCGAGTTGAGAAACATGGCCTCGAAATCCTGGGCCTTGGCGCGCGTCTTCTTCTGCGCCTCGGGCGAGATTTTCGTCAGCGCCTCGGCGAGCTGCGGATCCTTGCGGCCGTTGATCAGCGTGGCCTTGTCTATTCCGTTCATCACATCACCTCGATGTCGGCCTGGATCGCGCCGGCGGCCTTGATCGCCTGCAGTATGCTGATGAGGTCGCGCGGACCGATGCCGAGCCCGTTGAGGCCGTCGACGAGCTGCTGCAGCGAGACGCCGTCTTTCACGACCGCGAATTTCTTGCCGTCCTCGCTGACGCTGACCCCGCTTCGCGGAGTTACCACGGTGCGGCCGCGCGACAGCGGATTGGGCTGGCTCACCTGCGGGCTTTCGGAGATCGTCACGGTCAGATTGCCCTGCGCCACGGCCACGGTGGCGACGCGGACGTCGCGACCCATCACGATGATGCCGGAGCGTTCGTCGATCACGATCTTGGCGGCGAGATCCGGGTCGACCTGCAACTGTTCGATCTCGGTCAGGAAGGCGACCACATTGCCCTTGAATTCGGGCGGAATCGACAGCTGCACCGTGGAGGGATCGATCGGTTCGGCGGTCTTGACGCCGAGGAAATCGTTGACGGCGGCGGCGATGCGCTTGGCCGTGGTGAAGTCGGCGTTGCGCAGCGCCAGGCGAACATTGGGCAGGCGGTTGAGCGCGAATTCGATCTCACGCTCGATGATGGCGCCGTTGGCGATGCGGCCGTTGGTCGGCACGCCGCGCGTAATGCTGGCGGCGGCGCCCTCGGCCTGGAAGCCCGAGATCGCGAGCGAGCCCTGGGCGACGGCATATACGTTGCCATCTGCGCCGAGCAGGAAGCTGCACTGGCCTGATTGTCCTCACGCTTCCCCGCGAACTTCAGATCGAAGTCGATCGCTACCGCTGTTGGGAATGCGCGCTGAAGAGCTGCATCGAGCCGCGCCGCAATGGCTTCGCTCCCCTTGTCCAGCGCATACTTGAGAAAGCGCATAGATCTGGGGGTGAAATTGGCCGCGCCATCGGCGATGGCAGCCACCCCGGCCGTCTCTACGACGCCGCCGGCGAGGCCGACGCCAAGGCCTTCGTGGAGCGTGGTGCCGAGAATCGCCACCAGTTCCGGGTAATCGTCGCACCGGAGGACGCGGCCGAATACGGCGATCTGCGCGACTTCACGCGACGCTTCATGGCCGCCGTCGAGCGCGATCTCGACACCCGGCTCGACTGGGTCGCCGTCGACCACCACAACACCGGCCACCCGCACATCCACGTCGTCATCCGGGGCCGCGACGAGCACGGGCGCGACCTGGTCATCGCGCGCGAGTACCTGACGCGTGGCATGCGCGAGCGCGCGCAGGGAATCGTCGGCCTCGATCTCGGTCCCCGCAGCGACCGCGAGATCGAGGCCCGCCTGACGCGCGAGATCGATCAGGAGCGCCTGACGAGCCTCGATCGCCGGCTGATCCGCGA
>CADEDX010000260.1:7152-8792 GCA_902826195.1 uncultured Bradyrhizobium sp.
CGACGCGGCCGCTGGCCGAGCTCGCGACGGCCGACGCGGCGACCTGGCTCGACCGCGAGCTGATCGCGGCCGATCGCGTCGCCGTCAGTGATTCCGGGTTCGGGGACGAAGTGAAGCAGAACCTGCTGCGCCGCCAGCAGTGGCTGATCGAGCAGGGCCTCATGCAGCGAGAGGGCGAGAGCCTCGTGTTCCGGCAGAACCTGTTGGCGACTTTGCGCCGGCGCGAGCTGAACCGGGTCGGCGCGGCGCTGGAGGCCAAGCTCGGGCTGCACTTCGCCGGCGCTGGTGACGGGCGGGCGGTCGAGGGGCGCTACCGCAACAGCGTCGAGCTGGTGTCCGGGCGATTCGCCATCATCGCCCGTGCGCGGGAATTCAACCTCGTGCCGTGGCGACCGGAACTCGAGCGCCTGCGCGACCGCGACATCGCGATCACGACCGACGGGGAGAGCATCTCCATCGGCCGCCAGCGCACACGCGGGCTCCAGATCGGGTGAGGTCTGCTCCTACGCCAATTTAACCCGGGGCGTCGAAGTTGCCGACCTGCGCTCCAACGTCTCCAATTACTCTCTAGGGCCAAAGTTGCTGTCGTCGGGTGCGAAATGGACGCAGCGCAAACGACGATGTGGTGCCTCAGCAAGGGCGGACGGGTTGGCGAAGTAAGGTCTTGAGCTTTTCCCGCGAGGTCTTGCGCGGATCGCTGAGGTAGATCTCATGATGCCGGCCGTTGAACGTCAGTCCTTGGGCAGGCATGACCACGTCGTGCAACTCGGCGAGGATTGGGCCTTCGTCGTCGTAGCTCCCGACATGCAGCGTCTGCAGCGATAGGCCCTCTTCGAGGCTTTCAAGCCGCAGCGAACTCGGCGGATCGCCAAACTTCACGCGAGCCTTGGCGACAGCTGCCTCGTAAGTGTCACTCGTCACGAACTCCGGCACCAGGATCATCATGGTCCAGTGCCAACGATGCTTGCGGCGTGCCACAAAGTCGGCCGGATCGTCGGCCCACCACAACCCTTCGAGCGGCGGCACGACGTAGTCTCTCTGCAATTCGCGCTTCGCAGCGAACTTCATGGCGAAGCTGACCGAGTACAGCCACGCGACGGCAGCAGTGTAGGCTGGCGCTGAATTCGGATCGCCTTGACCATCTACCATGACGCATCGCAGCCTCGGCACGTTGATCCTTTCAAAGCGCCCTTTGGGTGCGACGTAAAAGGGCTTCATCGCCTTCTTGAAGTCGATCTTATCCATTGCGTCCTTGGCTACGTTCGACCGGCACCGATCGTGGTCGAGCGATCGGCGATCAACAGGTGACGGACTGGGCTGGCGGCTTACGCTGCGCTCCTAAGCTCGGCCTTGCGCTCGGGCTCCAGCAGGCGCCTGTCAAGGTCGCGTGACGAACACTCGAGTGCATAGAGAAATTCGTCGTAGCGCGCTTGCCGTGCTGAAACCGCAGCCGCCGGTGACACGCGAGCGGTCCGAGCCGGCGAAGAGTGGCAACGTCCCGAATTCCGGCCTCGACCAGCAGCTGCGCTGACGCAGCCCCAAGGCTCGTCAATGATGCCAAATCAGCATTCGTATCGTTTGTATTCTGCACAGACGCCAGTCTACCCGGGAACGCGGAGCACATCACATTGGCGTCCCGG
>CADEDX010000261.1 GCA_902826195.1 uncultured Bradyrhizobium sp.
CGGGCCGAGGTCTCGATCGTCGGCCGGGCGGAGCGGCGAAGCGGCCGCCCGGCGCTGGTATCCGGGCAGATCGACCGCCTCGTGGTCACCGACAGCGAGGTGTTGATCGTGGATTTCAAGACCAACCACGCCCCGCCAAGCGACCCCGCCGAGGCGCCGAGGGGCTATATCCGCCAGCTTGCCCTGTATGGAGAGGTGCTCGGCAAGCTTTATCCCCAGCTCCCGGTCCGGGCCGCGCTGCTTTGGACCGAAACCGCTGAATTAATGGAGATTTCGGCTCCCGCGCTGGAGGCTGAGCTGGCATCCATCATCTCGGCGTGAGCCGTGCTTGACCCGGCAGGATCGCGTTCATAGGTTTGGCCCTATCATCCCCCGGGCGCGATTCTCATCCGCGCCCTCTTATTCCTAACGAACGAGGTAATTCCCATGGCCGTTGGCAAGGTTTCTGACGCCGATTTCGAAGCCGAGGTGCTCAAGGCGACTGGGCCGGTGGTCGTCGATTTCTGGGCCGAATGGTGCGGCCCCTGCCGCATGATCGCCCCTGCCCTCGACGAGATTTCCGGCGCAATGGGCGACAAGGTCAAGATCGTGAAGCTGAACGTCGATGAGAGCCCGAAGACGGCCTCGAAATACGGCGTGATGTCGATCCCGACTTTGATGATCTTCAAGGGCGGCGAAATGGCCTCCCGCCAGGTCGGCGCCGCTCCGAAGGCAAAGCTGCAGCAGTGGATTACCGCAGCGGTGTGATCGGGTTTCGATTTGCTGATTTTGCAAACGGCCGGTGAACAACCGGCCGTTTTGTTTTTGCAGAATAGCGTTCAGTCGATCCACCCCGTCTCCAGCGCATGCGCCAATTCGGGCTGGCCATTCTTTCGCGCCAGTGCGGCCATCGCGTCGTGGTCGTACGGCACATGGCGGAAGGTGACGAGCCAGCCACCAACGGCCGGCTCGAGAATTGCGTAGCGCGCATCGGGGGTACCGGCCTCGACCGCATGCGGAAACGGATGGACATCGCGAAAGCCGGGCGAACCGACGCTGCCGGGATTGACGATCAACCGACCGTCGCGAAGCCGCACGGCGCGCGCAATGTGCGTGTGTGCGCAGAGGATCAGCGATTGCGTGATGCCGTGGGCATATTTTTCGATCGTTTCAAGCGATGACATTCGAACGGTGCCGTCGGGCAGCACCGTCTCCAGCCAGTAGATCTCGTCGTTGTCGGGCGTGGCGTGACAGAGAAAGATTTGGCTGCGAAACACGGCCGTTCTTGGTACGGCGCGCAGCCAGTCGAGATGACGGGCTTCGAGCTGCGCATGGGCCGGCCGGTCCCACGAGCCCATCTTCTCCGGCGGCCGGTCGATCAGATAGCGATCATGATTGCCGAGCACGTGAACGGCATCGAGCGCCATCAGCGTATCCATGGTCCGCCGCGCATCGAGCGGGCCGCTCGCCATGTCGCCGAGATGGACGATGTCATCGATGCCCTGCGCGCGGATGTCGGCCAGCACGGCTTCGAGCGCGAGATAATTTCCGTGCACATCGGCGATGGCGGCAAAACGCATGTGAACTTCCGCACTTTCGTCTTTTTATTCGAGTATGATCTCCGCGCAAACGCGTTCCGCGTTTGTCGCGCGAAAAACCGGTTTCCCCCTTTTCCGGATCATGCTCCGTGGTTGTATGACCGGGCAAAAACCATGTCAGGTCATTTAACTCATTTGGGTGACACCGGCCGGCAACATACTCCTTAGTTCTATATATGAATACGTGTTCCGACTCGCCGTCGGTACAATCCTGAGTTAGTATTTTACAATCACCGGGGCTGGCTAGTTCTTACGCAATCGATATTTCTTCCCGGGTCGCCGCTGGAAGCGATTCCAGCGGCATTTCATTTGGGCATGAACTATCCCGGCGGCGTGCCGTTGATCGCAAGCACGTGGCCGGCGAGATAGAGCGAGCCTGATATCAGAATGCGCGGCGGCACTTCATAAGCGAGCCGCGACAGCGCGTGCAACGCGGCTTCGACACCAACAGCATTTTCCACGCGCATGCCGAGCGCGCGCGCCGCATCCGCCAGCCGGTCCGGCGGCATCGCGTTATCGCGATCGGGTATCGGCACAGCGATGATGTGCCGCGTCAGGCCGGCGAAATTGGCGAGGAATGCGCCGGCGTCCTTGTTCGCCATCATGCCCGCGATCACCACCAGCGGACGCGACACCCGTTCCTCGAGATCACCGAGCGCGGCTGCCGCGACGCGGCCGCCTTCCGCATTGTGTCCGCCGTCGAGCCAGATCTCGCAGCCCTTCGGTCCCTGATCAACGAGTGCGCCCGCGACCAGCCGCTGCATTCGTGCCGGCCATTCGGCATTGACGATGCCCGCCTCGAACGCCGGCATGCCGATCCTGAACGCCTCGATCGCGCGCAACGTTGCAATGGCGAGGCCGGCATTGTCGAACTGATGCCGGCCGAACAGTTTTGGCGCCGCGAGGTCCATCAGCCCGCGCTCGTCCTGATAGACCAGCCGCCCGCGCTCGACACCAACATGCCATTGCTCTCCCGCCGCATGCATCGGCGCACGCATGCGCTTGGCCTGCGTCTCGATCACCGACATCGCCTCCGGCGCCTGCTCGGCGCAAATCACCGGCACACCGCGCTTGATAATGGCGGCCTTCTCGCCGGCGATGGATGCCAGCGTGTCACCGAGGAATTCCATGTGATCCATGCTGACCGGCGTGATCACCGTCGCGAGCGGCCGGTCGATGACGTTGGTGGCGTCGAGACGCCCACCGAGACCGGTTTCCAGCAACACGACATCGGCATCATGCTCCGCAAACAAGCAAAACGCCGCCGCGGTTTCCATCTCGAAGATCGTGACGGGCTCGCCCGCATTGACCTGTTCGCAGTGCCCGAGCACGCGGCGCAATGCGGCATCGTCAGCCAGTCGGCCGCCTCCCTGCTCGCCGATGCGGAAACATTCGTTGATCCGCACCAGGTACGGCGACGTGTAGACGTGCACGCGCTGGCCTGCCGCTTCGAGCGTCGCGCGCAGATAGGCGATCGTTGAGCCTTTGCCATTGGTGCCCGCGACATGGATCACCGGCGGCAAAAGGCGCTCCGGGTGATCGAGCCGCTCCAGCAGACGGTGCATGCGATCAAGGCCGAGATCGATCTGCTTCGGATGCAACGCAGACAGCCGCGCGATCAATTCATCGAGCGGCCGGGAATTGGCGGCGGGCAGATTCACGCGTTGGGCGCTGTCGGCACGGCTTCCGGAACAGCGACGATCTGCGCGGGGTCGGTGACCCCCGACGCAGGCTTCGGGGCGACGTCGAGCGCCGGCGATTTGGTCAGGATCCGGCACAACCGCGCCAGCGTCGCGCGCATCTCGTGGCGATGCACGACCATGTCGATCATGCCGTGATCGAGCAGATATTCGGCGCGTTGAAAACCTTCCGGCAGTTTCTCGCGGATGGTCTGCTCGATCACGCGCGCGCCGGCAAAGCCGATCAGCGCGCCGGGCTCGGCGATCTGCACGTCGCCCAGCATGGCGTAGGACGCGGTGACGCCGCCGGTGGTCGGGTTGGTCAGCACCACGATGTAGGGCAGTTTGGCTTCGCGCAGCATCTGCACGCCGACAGTGGTGCGCGGCATCTGCATCAACGACAAAATGCCTTCCTGCATCCGCGCGCCGCCTGAGGCGGCGAACATGATGAAGGGCGACTTCTTCTCGACCGCCAGTTCGAGCCCGCGCACGATCGCCTCGCCCGCGGCCATGCCGAGCGAACCGCCCATGAAGTCGAAATCCTGAACCGCGACGACGACGCCAGCGCCCTCCAGCTTGCCGTAGCCGACCTTGATGGCATCGTTCAGCCCGGTCTTAGCGCGCGCGTCCTTGATGCGGTCGACATATTTACGCTCGTCGCGAAACTTGAGCGGATCGGCCGTAACTTCCGGCAGCGCGATGTCGTACCAGGTTTCATTGTCGAAGATCGACTTCAGCCGCGCTACCGCGCCCATGCGCATGTGGTAGTTCGAGCCGGGAATGACGAACTGGTTGGCCTCGACGTCCTTGTAGAACACGAGCTGCCCGGAATCCGGACACTTGATCCACAGATTCTCCGGCGTCTCGCGGCGCAGGATGTTGCGGATTTTCGGCCGGACGACGTTGGTGAGCCAGTTCATGGTTCGCTCCAAAATGCGATTCGACGCATCAGGTACAATATATGGCGGGCCGGCCCGAAGCCGGCAAGCTGCCGTTAACGCCTAATTCCACGCGAATTATGGCCTATTCTGCGGCCTGTTTCGCGCCCTTTACGCCCTGCGCCAGGGCCGATGCCAGATCGGCGACGGCGCCGACGGTTTTGGGAGTCGCGCGGCCCTCGCCGTCCAGGCTGGCGTGGAGCGCATCGACCAGCGCCGTGCCGACCACGGCGCCGTTGGCCTTCTGCGCAATCGCCCGCGCGGCGTCCGGCGTGCGGATGCCGAAGCCGACGCAAACCGGCAGTTTGGTGTGACGCTTGATGCGGGCGACGGCCTCGCCGACAACATTGGAGTCGGCGGCCGCGCCCCCGGTGATCCCGGCGATGGAGACGTAGTACACGAAGCCGGAGGTGTTCGCGAGCACCGCGGGCAAACGCTTGTCGTCGGTGGTCGGCGTCGCCAGGCGGATGAAATTGAGCCCTACCTTCATCGCGGGGATGCAAAGCTCGGTATCTTCCTCGGGCGGCAGGTCGACGATGATCAGGCCGTCGACGCCTGCGGATTTCGCGTCGGTGAGGAATTTGTCGACGCCGTAGATATAGATTGGATTGTAGTAGCCCATCAGCACCAGCGGCGTGGCGTTGTCTTCCTTGCGGAAGCCGCGGACCAGTTCCAGCGTCTTCTTCAGAGTCATGCCGGCCTTGAGCGCACGCAGGCCCGCCGCCTGGATCGAGGGCCCGTCCGCCATTGGATCGGTAAAGGGCATGCCGATCTCGATGATGTCGGCGCCGGCCTTCGGCAGCGCCTTGATGATGTCGATCGACGTCGCGGGATCCGGATCGCCGGCCATCAGGAAGGTGACGAACGCCGAGCGGCCTTGTTTCGCGAGTTCGGCAAATCTGGCGTCGATACGAGTGGTCACTTCTTCCTGCCCTTCAAGATGTCGCCGACCTGCGGCACGTCCTTGTCCCCGCGCCCGGACAGGTTGACCACCATTAGATGATCTTTCGACCGCTTCGGCGCGAGCTCCAACACCTTTGCGATGGCGTGCGCCGGTTCGAGCGCGGGGATGATTCCTTCGAGCCGGGACAGCAGCTGGAACGCCTCCAGCGCCTCGTCATCGGTCGCCGACAGATAGGTGACGCGGCCGGTCTCGTGCAGCCATGAGTGTTCCGGACCGATACCTGGATAATCCAGCCCCGCCGAGATCGAATGCGCGTCCTGGATCTGGCCGTCATCATCCATCAGCAAATAGGTGCGGTTGCCATGCAGCACGCCGGGCCGGCCGCCGGCGATCGAAGCGGCATGCAGCTGCGTCAAGCCGTGGCCCGCCGCCTCGACGCCAAAGATTTCGATGGCGGGATCGTCGAGGAAGGGATGAAACAGCCCCATCGCGTTGGAGCCGCCGCCGATGCAGGCGATCAGCGAATCCGGCAGGCGGCCCTCGATCTCCTGCATCTGCTGGCGCGTCTCGTCGCCGATCACGGACTGGAAATCGCGCACCATCATCGGATAGGGATGCGGCCCCGCCACCGTGCCGATGCAGTAGAATGTGTCGTGCACATTGGTGACCCAATCGCGCAGCGCGTCGTTCATCGCGTCCTTCAGCGTCCGCGAACCCGACTGCACCGGGACCACCCTGGCGCCCAGCATTTCCATGCGGATCACGTTGGGCTGCTGCCGCTCGACGTCGACCGCGCCCATATATACCACGCAGTCGAGCCCGAACCGCGCGCACAGCGTCGCGGTGGCGACGCCGTGCTGGCCGGCGCCGGTCTCGGCGATGATGCGCTTCTTGCCCATGCGGCGCGCGACCATGATCTGGCCGAGCACGTTGTTGACCTTGTGCGAGCCGGTGTGATTCAGCTCCTCGCGCTTGAAGTAGATCTTTGCGCCGCCGAGATGCTCGGTCAACCGCTCGGCAAAATAAAGCGGTGACGGCCGGCCGACATAGTTTTTGAGATAGCCGTTCATCTCCGACTGGAACGCCGGATCCGCCTTGGCGTCGGCGTAGGCCTTTTCCAGGTCGAGGATCAGCGGCATCAGCGTTTCGGCGACGAAGCGTCCGCCGAAGATGCCGAAATGGCCGCGCTCGTCGGGGCCGGTACGGAAGGAATTAGGCAGATTTGGATTCATCGGACCATCAGTTCTTCGGTGGCGCGGGCGGCGCGAATGAATTGGCGGATCATCTCGGGATCCTTGACGCCGGGCGCGCTTTCCACGCCGGAGGACACATCGACGCCGCCGGCGCGGGTGACGCGGACCGCTTCCGCCAGGTTATCGGCGGTGAGCCCGCCTGAAACCAGATACGGCAAATCAAGCTCGAGTTTCGCCAGCACGTTCCAGTCGAACACGGCCCCCAGCCCGCCGGGGCGGGTGGCGCCCTTGGGCGCGCGGGCGTCGAACAGGATGCGGTCGGCGACGCCGGCGTAGCCCGGCAAAACGGCAAGATCGGCCGCGGTTTCAACTGCGATCACCTTCATGACCGGAAGCGCGAATTTGGCCTTGATGTCACGGACGCGGGCAATGGTTTCCTTGCCGTGCAGTTGCAGCAGATCCGGCTTGAGCGTCTCGACGATGTTATCGAGCGTCGCATCGTCGGCATCGACCGTCAGCGCCACCTTGGCGGCGCGACCCTTGGCCTGCTTGCCGAGATCGCGCGCGGTCTCCAGGCCGAGATGGCGCGGCGACGGCGGAAAGAACACAAAACCCACCATGTCGGCGCCCGCCTCGAGCGCTACGTCGAGCGTCTCGCGCGTGGACAGGCCGCAGATTTTGACGAGCAGGGGCATGGTCTCTCGGGAACGGGTTTCGCGCCCCGTGAACTCTGGAACAGGGCTGACGGGGCGGGTTCTACAACGTCGCGCCCTGCTTGTCTCGCCCTGCGGCCCCATAGAATCCGTAACCGGACGGCGCCGGAAGCCGTTGCTGATCGGCCCGGGAAACCGCTGCGGCGGCCCTCAAAGCGTCCGTCTCCGCCCTGGCCCGGCGGGCATCCGCCTCGTGCTGGCGCGCCGCGCGGCGCCAGCGGCGCTGGCGGAACCAGGTCGCCATGCCGCCCGCTGCCACCCCGAGGATGGCCACAGCGATGATGACGACGAACAGCGGCATCGACACGGCAATCGCCGGATCCGTCGAATTGAAGGGATCGAACGACACCGTGACGAAATGGCGGTTGGCCACCGCAAAGACGACGAAGATGACGCTCAAGGGAATGACGACCAGCGCCGTGAAGAACTTTCGCATGACCATCGCTCGTAGTGATCGAGAAAGGCCGACGCCAGGCCCGCAACACGGCTACAACATAGTCAAATTGAAAAAGTGCCTACGCCCCAGCGTCGGGCGCGCCGTTTTCGCGGTTCAGCCGCTCGCGCATTTCCTTGCCGGTCTTGAAGAACGGCACGCTTTTCTGGTCGACCGGCACATGCGCGCCGGTGCGAGGATTGCGCCCCGCGCGCGCCGGGCGATGCTTGACCGAGAAAGCGCCGAAACCGCGCAGCTCAACGCGGTCACCGCGCGCCAGCGCTGCCACGATCTCGTCGAGGATCGCGTTCACTATGTTCTCCACATCCCGCTGATAGAGGTGCGGGTTCATCTCCGACAAGCGCTGGATCAGCTCCGACCTCGTCATGCGCGGCGTCCCGTTCTCGCTGTCGTCGGGGCCGACCTATCCGGTCACCGCAGTGACCTTAGGGCCGACCGGCGTCAAAGTGCCAGAGGGATACTAGGCCGTCAAGGGTAAGTCGTTCAATAAGCTTTGCTTTTCCGGTCAAAGCCGCCATCGCGCCAGACAGGAGTTCGTCGTCTTCGCGGACCTTGATTTCGCGGACGGGCAGCCCCTGGGCCACCCCGCGTTCGGTCTCCAGCCAGACCAGGGCTTCGGTTTCCCCGCCGATGGCGTCGATCAGCTTCACCTCGCGGGCCTGACGGCCCGTGAAAATGCGGCCGTCGGCGAGCGGCAGGACCTGGTCCCGGGGCAGGTTTCGGCGCTCGGCCACCAGGCTCACGAACATGTCGTACATGTCCATGATCACCACTTTGGCGGCTTCGCGGGCTTCCTGGGTCAGGGGCTCGAAGGGCGAAGGGGTGGCCTTGAGCGGAGCGCTCTTGATGGCCTCCATATCGACGCCGAGCTTCTTGAGCAGGCCCGTCACGTCGGCCGATTGCAGGATGACGCCGATCGAGCCCGTGACCGTGCCCTCGTGCGCCAGGATCATGTCGCCGCCCAACGCCACCATGTAGCCGGCGGAGGTGGCGGTCGTGCCCATGACGACCACGACCGGCTTGTGCGAAGCCACGGCCCGAAGGCTGAGATAGAGGGTCTCGCCACCGACGACGGTGCCGCCGGGGCTGTCGATGCGGACGATCAGCGCCTTGATCGAATCATCCGTCGCCAGTTTTTCGAGAAGCTCGTCGCGCTTGTCGTCTTCCAGGATCACGCCTTCGACGTTGAAGCGCGCGATATGGTCGCGGCCCGAAAGCACACGCGGACCGCCCGCCAACAGGACGATCAGCGCGACCAAGGCCACGAGGGCCGCCGCACGCCAGAGCGACAGGCGGCGCTTCAAGCGCCGCCTGTCCACCAGCATGTCGGCTTC
>CADEDX010000262.1:0-5311 GCA_902826195.1 uncultured Bradyrhizobium sp.
ACAAGCTTCGCGGCGCAATGCCCACGGCACCGCAAGCGGCGGTATATTCGGGTGTCGGTCACTATCTGAAAGCCGTTGCAGAGGTTGGTACGGATGCAACGGATCCGGTGCTGGAAGAAATGCGTTCGATGCCCGTTGACGACTTCTACGCAAGGGGCGCGAAGATCCGCGAGGATGGAAAGCTGGTGCACGACTTCTACCTTGTGCAGGTGAAGGATCCATCCGACGTCAAGGCCCCCTGGAAATACTATAACGTCCTGGAAAAACTTCCGGGCGGCGACGTTTACTCCGCGTTGGCGGATAGTGAATGTCCGTTGATCAAACGGGCTCATTGACAGGGCTGGCCCAAAGCGGATTCGTTTGCCCGCCTACAAGATCAAGACACGCTTACGCCGGATTTGCCTTCAGCCACGCCAGCACATCGCCGGCGTTTCGGTCCGGCGGAAACACCGGATAGAACACGTGCACGATGCGCCCGCCATCGACGACCAGCGCCAGACGCTTGATCAGCGTCAGACCCGCCACCTCCATGGTCGGCAGTTTCAGCGCGCGCGTCAGCGCAAGCTTCTCGTCCGACAGCACCGCAAACGGCAGATGCAGCCGCGACGCCATTTCGGTCTGATAGACATTGTCCTGCGTCGAAAGACCAAACACCTGGCCGACGCCGGCGGCCTTCAGCTCCGCATACAGATCGCGGAACGAGCAGGTTTGCGGCGTGCAGCCGCGGGCGCCCGGAATCATGTCCCAGTCATCGACCAGGCTGATCTTGCCGGGCTCGCCGGTGCGCGGATAGGCGAAGATCACGGTGCGGCCGGCAAGCGTCGACAGCGTCACCGAACTGTCGTCGGTGGCGAGCAGGGTAACCGGCGGCAACGTCATGCCGACGAGATGCGCCGCCGCTCCGTCATCGGTCGGCGCCGGGATCTTGCTCCAGTCGACTTCGAGCAGGTTCTTCTGGTTCATCTAAGCCCGCGCGTAGCTTCGTGGGATGGGTAGAGCGCAGCGAAACCCATCAAGACCTGGAGCGAGGTTGATGGGTTTCGCTGCGCTCTACCCATCCTACAATACCACCATAGCCTATCCCCGCGCCCGCAGCAGGCGGCCCTTTTCCCGGCCCCAGTCGCGCTTCTTTTCGCTCTCGCGCTTGTCGTGCAACTTCTTGCCCTTGGCGATCGCCAGCAAGAGCTTGGCCCGGCCGCGCTCGTTGAAATAGAGCTTGAGCGGGATGAGCGTCATGCCTTCGCGATCCACCGCGCCCATCAGCTTGTTGATCTGCTTCCGGTGCAGCAACAACTTACGCGGCCGCTTCGGCTCATGGTTGAAGCGGTTGGCTTGCAGATATTCCGGAATATTGGCGTTGATCAGCCAGATCTCGCCGTCCTTGGTATCTGCATACGACTCCGCGATCGTGGTCTTGCCGTTGCGGATCGACTTCACCTCGGTGCCGGTCAGCGCGATGCCGGCCTCGACCGTGTCCTCGATCGCGTAGTTGAATCGAGCCTTGCGGTTTTCGGCGACGACCTTGATCGGGCGCTCGTTCTTCTCGGCCACGTCAGCCCTTCTTGAGGAGATCGCGAATCTCGGTCAGCAACTCGACCTCAGCCGAAGGCTTCGGCGGCGCCGCGGGTGTCGCCGCCTCATCCTTGCGCTTCAGCTTGTTCATGGCGCGGATGACCATGAACAGCACGAAGGCGACGATGAAGAAGTTCAGCGTCAGCGTCAGGAAACTGCCCCACGCCAGCACCGCGCCCTGCTTCTTGGCGTCGACCAGGTTGGTCGCCGTCACCGCCTTCGACAGGCCGGTGAAATAGTTGGAGAAATCAAGACCGCCGGTAACCGAACCGATGATCGGCATGATGATGTCGCCGACCAGCGAGGTCACGATCGCGCCAAAGGCTGCACCGATGATGACGCCGACGGCGAGGTCGACCACGTTGCCCTTCATTGCGAATTCGCGAAATTCCTTCAGCATTCCAAATTCCCTTTTTTTTTAATCGGTCTGGGCGGAGCGCCCACCCTCAGTTGATCAGGCCCGCATGCACCATGGCGTCGCGGATCACCTTGCCGGTCGGCGGCGTGACGCTCATCAGCGGCAGGCGCACTTCTTCTTCGAGCCGCCCGAGCAGCTTGAGGCCATGCTTGGCGCCGGCGAGGCCGGGCTCCTTGAACACGGCATCGTGCAGCGGCGTCAGGCGGTCCTGGATCTTCAGTCCGGTGGTGTAATCCCCCTGCATGACCGCCGACATCAGGTCGGCGCACAGTTTTGGCGCCACATTGGCGACCACCGAAATGCAGCCATGCCCGCCCGCCGCCATATAGGCCAGCGCGGTCATGTCCTCGCCGGACAGCTGGATGAAATCCGGCCCCATCGCATGGCGTTGCTGCGACACCCGCGCGAGATTGGCGGTGGCGTCCTTGACGCCGGCGATGTTCTTCAACTCGAACAGTCGCGTCATGGTTTCCACCGACATATCCACGACGGAGCGCGGCGGGATGTTGTAGATGATAATCGGAATTCCGATCGCGTCGTTCACCGCCTTGAAGTGCTGATACATCCCTTCCTGGGTCGGCTTGTTGTAGTACGGCGTCACCACCAGCACGGCATCGGCGCCGGCCTTTTCGGCGTGAACGGCAAGGTCGATGGCTTCGCGCGTCGAGTTCGAGCCCGCGCCGGCGATCACGGGCACGCGCCCGTTCGCCTCAGCGATGCACAACTCGACGACGCGATGATGCTCGGCATGGCTCAAGGTCGGGCTTTCGCCTGTCGTGCCAACGGGAACCAGCCCGTGCGAGCCCTGCTCGATCTGCCAGCTGATCAGCCCCCGGAAGGCCGCCTCATCCAACGCGCCGTTCTTGAATGGCGTGACCAAGGCGGTGAGCGATCCCCGGAACTTTGTCTTGGCTGCCATCGACTTCCTCCAAACGCTTCAGAAACGGCACCAGCGAAAAATTGATCTCAATTCATATCGGGTCTGAAGGCCAGGCGAAAGGGCTGTGCCGTATAGTGCTAGCGCTTTGTTTCAACGCTCTTTCTTGGGCCCGGCCGGTCCGCCGCAGGAGGAAGCAAATAGCCGCGATTTCGCCGCGGTGATGGCGCAAACAGGACCGAGCGCGACGTTTTAGCAATTTGTCCACATATTCGGTCAAATAGACCTAAGGCTGGACTAACCGAATGATTCGCCGCCGCAAAGGAATACCGTGATCCCTTCCCGCGCCACAGCCTTGCGATCGACCGCACTGGCGACACGCCTGGCGCTGGCGGTCGGACTGGCGTTTCCGTCGGGCGGCTGGGCCGCGCCAAAAGTTCCGCTGCCAAAGCCACGGCCGATCGCCCGCAACGTCACCCCAAAGCCGGCGGCGCAGGCCGCCGCTGCTCCCGCGGCTGCCCATACGCCGACGGCGGCTGCCTTAGTCCCGGCCGCGCCCGCACCTGCCGCACCGGTTCTCGCGCCGGCAACGCGCCAGCATGCCGCCTTGCCGCCGCCGCGCAAGCCGGTGACGCCGGCCGCGGTCGCAGCAACCAGTTCGACGTCGCAGGCCGACAAGGACGCGCTGGAAAACGTCATCGAGCTGGTGCGCAAGCAGAAGCCCGCGGACGCCACCCAGGCGCAGGCCGCGATCTCGGATCCGGTCGCGCGCAAGCTCGCTGAATGGCTGATTCTGCGCAGCGACAACAACGGCGCGTCGGTCGAACGCTACCGCGCATTCGTGACCGCCAATCCGAGCTGGCCGTCGCAGACCTTCCTGCGCCGGCGCATCGAGGCCGCGCTGTGGGACGATCGCCGCGACGACAGCACGGTGTGGTCGTGGTTCGAGAAGGATTCGCCGGTTTCGGCGAAGGGCAAGTTCGTGCTGGCAAAAGCGATGCTCGCGCGCGGCGACCGCACCAATGCCGAACGGCTGGTGCGCGAAGCCTGGCGCAATGACGGTATGTCGGAAGACACCGAGAGTGCGGCGCTTGAGATGTTCGGCGCGCTGCTGACGGCGGGCGACCACAAGGCGCGGATGGATACGCTGCTCTACGGCACCGAGCAGGAAGCCGGCGGCATGCGCGCCGCCAAGCGTCTCGGCTCGGGCCATGTCGCACTGGCCAAGGCGCGCATCGCCGCCAACAAGAAAAACTCGAACCTCAAGGCGCTGCTCGACGAGGTGCCGCGCGAGCTGCACAACGATCCCGGCTACATGTTCGCCCGCATCCAGTGGCTGCGCCGCGAAGAGAAATTCAATGAAGCCGCGCAACTGATGCTGGCGGTGCCGAAAGATCCGAACCGCCTGCACAATCTCAACGAATGGTGGATCGAGCGGCGGCTGTTGTCGCGCAAGATGCTGGATGTCGGCGAACACCGAACCGCCTATCTGATTGCCCGCGACGCCGCCCTTCCCTCGCGCGACATCTACAAGACCGAACAGGAGTTCACCGCTGGCTGGATTGCGCTGCGCTTCCTGAAAGACCCGGCGGTCGCCGCGCAGCATTTCGCCCGCATCGGCGTCGGCAGCGCCAATCCAACCGCGCTGGCGCGCGCCGGCTATTGGCAGGGCCGCGCCGCGGAAGCGGCGGGCCGTCAGCAGGAAGCCCGCGCCGCTTACGGCCGCGCCGCCGAGCAGTCGACCAGTTATTACGGCCAGCTGGCGCGCGCCAAGCTCGGCCTGCCGCAACTCGAACTGAACGGCGTCCCCCGTGGACGGGGACCGGAACGACTGGAGATCGTCCGCGCCGTGCAACTGCTCTATGAACTCGACGAGCGCGAGATGGCGATCCCGATTTTCGCCGACATGGGCGAGAACGGCGATCCTGATGCGCTGGCCGGCCTCGGCGAACTCACCGCGCGTCATAGCGATGCCCGCGGCATGCTGCTGCTCGGCAAGGCCGCGCTCAACCGCGGCCTGCCGTTCGACCATTACGCCTACCCCGTCAACGGCATCCCGTCATTCAAGCAGATCGGCCCAGAGGTCGAGCCCAGCATCGTCTATTCGATTGCGCGGCAGGAAAGCGCCTTCAACCCGGCCGTGGTCTCGCCCGCCCAGGCCTACGGGCTGATGCAGGTGACGCCGGATGCCGGACGCTATGTCGCAAAGCGCGCCGGCGTCAGCTTCGACCTCAACCGGATGAAGACCGATTCGGCCTACAACGCCACGCTTGGCGCCGCCGAACTCGGCGGGCTGCTCGAGGACTATCGCGGCTCCTACATCCTGACCTTTGCCGGCTATAATGCCGGTCGCGGCAGCGTCAAGAAGTGGATCGAACGCTACGGCGACCCGCGCGATCCCAAGGTCGACGCGGTGGACTGGGTCGAGCAGATCCCGTTTTCCG
>CADEDX010000262.1:5411-8733 GCA_902826195.1 uncultured Bradyrhizobium sp.
CCGCGCGATCCCAAGGTCGACGCGGTGGACTGGGTCGAGCAGATCCCGTTTTCCGAGACGCGCAACTACGTGCAGCGGATCATGGAAAACCTGCAGGTCTACCGCGCCCGGTTCGGCGGCGGAACGAAGCTGCAGATCGAAGCCGACCTGCATCGCGGCGCCAGCATTCAGTAGCCTGCCCTATCTTCACTGCTTCCAGGAAAGGGTCGAGCGGGATCGCTTTGCCGTTTGGCGCGAGCCGATGACGACGTGTCCTGGTCGGCGGGGCTCGATACAAAATATCGAAAACAACGCCATGCAAATAGGACAGCATCTGACCCGAAGATAGAAACAGCATTCTACTCAATAGCTTGCCGGCAATTGCTCACAGGCCTCCCAGATTGCGTGCTGCATCGAAAACAATGATGTGGCGTGACACGGGTGTTTCTCGTCAGTTGCAGACCTCCACGTTGCCGCCACTGCCGTCGCGAGGTGAGCCACCCCGATAGTCGACACGACAGCCGCGCCTGACTGGCCGGCAGCCGCTCGCGTCGCAAACAATCTGGCCCGTGCCCCCGGCGGACCCAGCCGACAAGCGCGGCTTGGCCAATCTGGTCTCGGGCTCGGAGCGCGGCCGTTCCCCTAACAGGCGCGCACGCTCTTGGCGATAGTCGGTGTCGCGCGTGGCGACGGCCTTTTTTTTGCGATGCTTCTCGCATTCATTGTCGTCGTTGAGGAACGAGCCTTCCGCACAGGTGATCTTGGTGCAGCGTTCGCCATCGGCCTGGAAGCCGTGCTCGCAGACCAGCGGGCACACCCGCGACGTCTTCAGCTTGATGGCATCCAGCGTATCAATGCTGGCGACCTTAGTGTCGAGCTTGGTTCCGGCGTAGCGGTTAAACTGCGTCAGCGACCGCTGCGAGGTGCTGCTCCAGTTGCCATCGGCGTTACCGCTCAGGCAGCCGACGCGCCGCAATTCGGACTGCACCGACTTGGTGACATCGGCACGCGGCGGCCCCGCGGCGAGTGCGGCAACGTTCACCGCCTTGTCCTTGTCAGCCGGGGCCGGCGCCTTGTCCGCGGCAACCTTTTCGTCGGCGACGCGCTTCTGTTCGGCTGCAGCCGACTGTTCCTGCGCCACCTGCTTGGCCTTTTCAGCCGCGACGCGAGCCTGCTCGGCAGCCGTGGCTTCCGCCTCGGCCTTAGCCTGTTTCGACTTCTGGGCACCCTCGGCAGCGAGCCGCGCCCGCTCCTGTTCGGCCAGTCTCGCCTTTTCGGTCGCCGCGACACGCGCTTCCTCGGCGGCGACCTTGTCGAGCTGAAGCTTGGCAAGGCTCGCGTAGAAGCCATCGGGATATTGCGAGAGGAAAGCGTTTAGAGCGCTCTTGTTCCCGATCTGCAGCGCGAGTTCGTAATCGCGGCGGGCTTCGGCCTGCGCGCTGGGGGCCGGCGTCGCAGGAGCCGCCGCCTGACGGGGAATCGGCACCAGCGGCACGTCTTCACCGCCGAGCGAACCATAAACAAAAGGTTCCTGCTTGTTGGCCGTGGCCTTGAGCACCTCGTCGCGAACGAAGCCGAACGCGCGACGCACGTCGAGCCCGGGCTTCGTCAAGTGGTGCGACAGCGCCGCCGTGAACGGGCTGTTCTGGCCGTCACCGTCAGCCGCGGTGGAACCAGCCTTGGCCGAATAGGCGATCAGGACGTTCGGGCTGGTCGGCTCGACCTTGGCCAGACCCTGCCCGACCGCACGCGAAGCAACCGTCCGCTTCATGCTCCGGGAGAACGGATTGTCGCGGCAGGCATCGAGGATCACCAGCCGCAACTTCTTGGCCGGCTCGATCGCAATCAGGATGCGGTCGAGCGAGAGGCCTTCGTCATAGACGTCGGTATCCCGTTCCAGCCGGGCATCGACGGGGATCAGGTAGTTTCCGCCGTCCACTTCGATGCCGTGGCCGGCGTAATAGACCACCGCGATATCGGCATCGCGCGTCCGATCGGCGAAATCGCGCAGCGCGCGGCGGATCTCGGCCGCCGCCAGATCTCGACGGGAATCGACGACGTCGAAACCGGCGTCCTTGAGGGTCGCCGCGATCTTGGCGCCGTCATTGACCGGATTGGCCAGCGGTGCGACATTCTGGTAAGCGGAATTGCCGAGCACCAGCGCCACGCGTTTTTCGGCAAAGGCCGGCCCGCTCACGAACAGGAAAGCGGCGGCGGCAAGTGCCCAACGGTACGAGAAATTTTTCGATCCAGACATCATCATGCTCCTCTGGAGCTTTGGCACATTTATCACGCCTACCTGCCTATCAGAAGCCCCGGCTTGGTTCGTGAGTTAAGTCACGATCCACGTGTCGTGAGTAGCGCTATCGCAATATTCTTGGTCAAGCGAACAGACCCGAAGGTCCGCCCGCCACCGATCCCCGTTCCGGCGGCTTCCACGCTCGCCGCGGCTTATCGCCTTGCGCAACCGCAAGCCCCTTTGGACTATCCCCTGCTGACGGGGCACGTGGGGCTGTCCCGAGGACGGCCAGTTTGGGACTACAGGGCAATGGAGCGTCCAAAAAGACGCCTCGTATGGGCGTAGTCTAGTTTTTTGTAAGAAAGTGGCTTGGATCTTCACAAAAGGACGGGATTTGTCGAAAATCCATCTTTCAATAGCACTCAACCCTCGCTCGCGGTTGCAGACCCACAACGCGAACGCCCTGATCAGGCACCAGCGCCATGCCCACGCCAAACAGTTCAAGCGCGCCAACCGGGCGCTCAAGACGCTGCAGACCTGTTTAGGCCAAGCGATCCCCGACATCGGCCGCAAGATCGAGGGTAATAGCGGGCTCGAAGCGGCGTTCGCAAAGCTGCTGGTGCTGGCGCGGCACGTGCGTGAGCAGCAGCAGCCTCAACGTGGACCGAAGGTTTATTCCCTGCACGCGCCAGAGGTCGAGTGCATCGGCAAGGGTAAGGCTCACAAGCCTTACGAATTCGGGCGTCAAAGTCTCCTTCGCAACCACGATCGGCCACGCCAGCGGCGGCCAGTTCGTCACGCATGTGAAGGCGCCACCCGGCAATCCCTACGACGGTCACACGATGGGCACCGTGATCCCGCACATGGAGGCGCTCACCGGCAACATCATCGCGCGCCTCCTCGCCGGCAAGGGATATCACGCCCACAACGCGCCGCCCTATTACAAGTCAGTGTCTTCATCTCCAGCCAGAAGCGACGAGTGACACCCATAATCAAGCACGAATTGCGCCGCCTGGCCGCTGTCGAGCCGGTCATCGGCCATCTCAAAACCGAGCACCGCATGGGCCGCAATTATCTCTGGTTCCGTCGCGGCGATGCCGCCAA
>CADEDX010000263.1 GCA_902826195.1 uncultured Bradyrhizobium sp.
CGACGTTTTGCTCAAACAATCCGGCGCTTTCCGCGACAATCAGCGGGTGGTCGAGCGGGTCATGGATTCCAATGATCTCGAGCGCGAGCGCGGCATCACCATCCTCGCCAAGTGCACCTCGCTCGTCTGGAAGGACGTGCGGATCAATATCGTCGACACCCCCGGCCACGCCGATTTCGGCGGCGAGGTCGAGCGCATCCTCAACATGGTGGACGGCGCGCTGGTGCTGGTCGACGCTGCCGAAGGCCCGCTGCCGCAGACCAAGTTCGTGGTCTCCAAGGCGCTCAAGGTCGGGCTGAAGCCGATCGTCGTCATCAACAAGGTCGACCGTCCCGACGCCCGTCCGACCGAAGTCATCAACGAGGTGTTCGACCTGTTCGCGGCGCTGGACGCCAGCGAGGAGCAGCTCGATTTCCCGATCCTCTACGGATCGGCCAAGCAGGGCTGGATGGCCGACAGCCCGGACGGCTCCCACGACGCCGGCATGCAGCCGCTGTTCGACCTGATCGTCCGCCACGTCGCGCCGCCGACCGTCGAGGAAGGCCCGTTCCGGATGATCGGCACCATTCTCGAAGCCAACCCCTATCTCGGCCGTATCATCACCGGCCGCATCACTTCCGGTTCGATCAAGCCGAACCAGCAGGTCAAGGTGCTCGGCGCCGACGGCAAGACCATCGAAACCGGCCGCATCACCAAGATCCTCGCCTTTCGTGGCATCGAACGCACGCCGCTGGATGAAGCCGAAGCCGGCGACATCGTAGCGATTGCGGGCCTCACCAAGGGCACCGTCGCCGACACCTTCTGCGACCCCTCGGTGGAGACGCCGCTGGTGGCGCAGCCGATCGATCCGCCGACCGTGTCGATGTCGTTCATCGTCAATAACTCGCCGCTCGCCGGCACCGAAGGCGACAAGGTGACGAGCCGAATGATCCGCGACCGCCTGCTGCGTGAAGCCGAGGGCAACGTCGCGCTGCGCGTGGTCGAGGCTTCCGACAAGGACTCGATGGAAGTCTCCGGGCGCGGCGAATTGCAGCTCGCGATCCTGATCGAGACCATGCGCCGCGAAGGCTTTGAGATTTCCGTGTCGCGTCCTCGCGTCGTGCTGCAGAAGGACGAGGCCACCGGCACGTGGCAGGAGCCAATCGAGGAAGTCGTGATCGACGTCGACGAGGAGCATTCCGGCGTCGTCGTGCAGAAGATGAGCGAGCGCAAGGCCGAGATGATCGAGATGCGCCCGTCCGGCGGCAACCGACTGCGGCTGGTGTTCTACGCGCCGACCCGCGGCCTGATCGGCTACCAGGGCGAACTGCTCACCGACACCCGCGGCACCGCGATCATGAACCGCATCTTCCACGGCTACGCCAACTACAAGGGCGAGATCCAGGGCCGCCGCAACGGCGTCTTGATCTCCAACGACCAGGGCGAAGCGGTGGCCTACGCCATGTTCAAGCTGGAAGACCGCGGCCCGATGATGATCGAGCCGGGCTGGAAGGTCTACAAGGGCATGATCGTCGGCGAGCACACCCGCGACAACGACCTCGAGATCAACGTACTCAAGGGCAAGCAGCTCACCAACATCCGCACCACCTCGAAGGACGAAGCGGTGCGCCTGACCCCGCCAATCCGGATGACGCTGGAAAAGGCGCTGGCCTATATCGAGGACGACGAGCTGGTCGAGGTGACCCCGAAGTCGATCCGCCTGCGCAAGAAGTTTTTGGACGCCAACGACCGAAAGCGCGCGGAAAAGGCCAAGGAAGCGGTGGCGTAAGGCCGCATCCGGCCAGGAAGCCGTCATGGCCGGGCTTGTCCCGGCCATCCACGTCTTCGATACTGCTGAGACAAGAACGTGGATGCCCGGGACAAGCCCGGGCATGACGGTAGAGCAGACGATGCCCCTCCCCTCCTCCGTCGATGTCGCCATCATCGGCGCCGGCGCCGCCGGCCTCGGCGCCGCCAATGCGCTGAAGGATTCCGGCCTGTCCGTCATCGTACTGGAAGCGCGCGACCGCCTCGGCGGCCGGGCGCACACCATCATGGCCTCGCCCGAGGTCACTTTCGACGTCGGCTGCGGCTGGCTGCATTCGGCGGGTCAGAACTCGTTCGTCCAGATCGCCGAGCAGCTTGGCTTCGAGATCAACAAGAACCTGCCGCCCTGGCGCGAGCGCGCCTATGGCAAAGCATTTCCGCAAGGTGACCGCGACGAGTTCATCGCCGCGCTGGACGCGTTCTACGATCGCGCCGAGCAAGCCGCGAGCGAGGCCATCCGGAGCGGCCACGACGGCCCCGCCGATGCGTGTCTCGAGCCCGGCAACCGCTGGAACCCGATGATCGATGCGATCTCGACCTACATCAATGGCTGCGAACTCGACCAGGTCTCGCTTCTCGACATGGACGCCTATGAGGACACCGACCTCAATTGGCGCGTCCGCCGCGGCTATGGCGCGCTGATATCCGCCTATGGCGCCGCCGCCTGTCCGGTCGCGCTGAATTGCGCGGTGACGCTGATCGATCACTCCGCAAAACGCATCCGCATCGAGACCTCGCAGGGCACGCTGACCGCGGACAAGGTCATCGTCACCGTGCCGACCAACCTGATCGCCGACGAAGCGATCCGCTTTCACCCGCACTTGCCGGCCAAAGTCGATGCCGCCCGCGGGCTGCCGCTCGGCCTCGCCGACAAGGTGACGCTCGCGCTCGACGAACCCGAGGCACTGCCGAAAGAGGGCAACCTGCGCGCCGCCACCATGCGCACCGCGATGGGCACCTATCACCTGCGCCCGTTCGGCCAGCCCTGCATCGAAGGTTTTTTCGGCGGCCGTTTTGCCCAATCGCTGGAAGACGCCGGCGAAGGCGCGCTCGCCGCCGAAAGCATCAACGAAATCGTCTCCATTCTCGGCAGTGACTTCCGACGCAAGCTGAAGCCGCTCGCGGAATCGCGCTGGGCCCACGATCCCTTCGCACGCGGGTCCTATTCGCACGCGCTGCCGGGCCATGCGGGGAAGCGCGCCGTGCTGGCCGCGCCGATCGATGGACGGTTGTTCTTTGCGGGAGAGGCGACGTCGCCGGAGTTTTTCTCGACCGCGCATGGGGCGAGGGATTCGGGACAGCGGGCGGCAAAGGAAGTGCTGGCTTCGCACGCGAGCGAATAGCCCGCCTTAGAACTCCAGGAACACGCGCTGCTCCACCAGCACGTGCTCGACCTTCTGGATCGACACGCCGATCTCCAGGCCTTTCAAAAGCTCGCACAGGGTTTCGCCGTCGACCAGATCGATCGCGGGCGCGCCGTGCCTGGTGGCTTCCTTCCGCGCGTCGGTGGTGAACGTTCCAGTCGTCATGACCAGTCCCTTGTCTGCCCTGCCGACCATCGCACCGCGGAAATCCCGGATCACCGATGCGCCGACCGAGCCGTTCCAGCGCTTGCATTGAAAGAAGACATGAAACGAGAGAAGATTCATTCAGGCGAAGCACGCCGATGCCGTCGATACCGCCATCTCCATTTCGTCCCGTCACGTCGACCTTGATGAATCCGGAGTCTTTCAAGATCTTCTGACACAGCCGCTCGAATGCCGCGGTGCTCATCTTGAGAAGGCACTCCAGCACTCGATCCTGCCACGGAAGTTCAAATGCCGAATAGGCCGGCATCGCCCGGCCGTATCCGGCCGCGTCCCGCCCCGCTTCGTTCGGCCTATCGTTCTCGCCGTGCGGTGAGAGACCATGTAACTGAACCGGAGCGATTGGAATATCAGCGGCGCAAATCGCAATACCGGGCGCAGGCCGCCAGGATTTACGCTTGTTGGCTTCGGCCTTCAGTTGATCCGGGCCCGCCGGCCCGACAGCGTCGTCTTTTCCCAACTCCTCCAACGCTTTTCACCCCTCGCTTGTTTTCTCTCGCGCAAGTCGGAGCAGCAATAAGTTCGTCAGCAGCAATCTCGCCCTAACACCTTAGGTGGGTCCATCATGACGTGTCTACTTTGATTTGTCGACTTTCGATCGACGTGCAACCGCTGGCGGTACGGCTATTCCAGCACTCTCGCGCGCACATCCGCATCCGGCACGAAACACGAATCAAATTTTCCGAAAATTCTGTAGCGATTCCGCGCCACCAGATTGTAGATCGCGTCGCGCAGTGGCCTGGGCGCCACGAATAACAACCGCGTCCAGCGCCATCGCGGCAGCTGCGACAGCACCGTCAGCGCGCCATCGGATTTGAAATGAGCGGCGCCGCCTTGGATGACCGCGTTGGTGTCGGGATCGTCGGGATCGATGCCGAACGTTTGCGCCAGCCGTATGCCGTAGGGCGACTGGATCGCGGTGAAGCGGAATTTTCGAGCGACGTCGCGGGTGGCGACAAAGCGGACCCAGCGCGAGCAGAAGATGCAAACGCCGTCATAGAGGATCACGTCGTCGTCGGGCCAGCGAATGGAAGTCATCTATTATCCAGCGTCAGCAGTGCCACCAGCATCAGCACCACGGCGGGGCCGGTCTTCACCAGCGCGCCGAGCGGCTCGATCCAGAGGTCCGGCGTCAGGATCGCCGCACCCACCATATAGCCGAGCGAGGCTGTGATGCCGGCCATCAGGCCGAAAGCGGCGGTGCGACGGAACGCAATCAACACACCGATGCTCATATCCATCAGGCTTGTGCCAATTGTGACGGGCGCGACCAGCCACGGCGGAAAACCGCGATCGCGCAATATCCCTTCCGCCGCGTCATAGGAGATCACCAGCGCGATGAAGCCTGAAACGACCCAGAACAGCACGAGACTTGCGATGACGAGCGCCTTGATCGGGAACAGCCGGGCAAACCATTTGTCCTGAATGGTGGCCGGACGCTTTCCGGCGGTCTGTTCGATGCGCCTTGGGACGATGCCGGTGGCGGCGATCCAGTCGGCAGGGTCGCCGCTGACGCCGCGGCGCAGCTCCGCGATCGCGGTGGTTCGCATCGGCGGCATCCAGCCGAGCCGGCTGGCCAGATCGCCGAGTTTGGCGCCGAAATCGATCAGGAATCTCGGCATCACGATGCGCCACCAGCGGCCGGTGCCGAACACCTCGCGGAATTGATCGATCACATCGCCGAGCGTGACCGGCTGCTCCTGCATCAGGTCCCAGGTCACGGCGTTGGCTTCGCTGCAATCACGCTCGGCCAGCCAGGCGATGGTGGCGGCGATGTCCTCCATGGCGACGGGCTGGAACGGCGCGTCGCGCTCGCTGGCCGGAAGATCGAGCGGGAACGCCGCCAGCGAACGCACCATGGCGCTGCCGCCATACGCCGCCAGCGCCACCACGAAACCCGGGCGCAGGATCGCATATTCCACGCCGGAATCCGCGATCAGCCGCTCGGCTTCGCGCTTGGTGGTGGAGAAAGCCGTGCGATCGGATTCCGGCGAGCCGGGGATCGAGATGTGCACCAGGCGAATGCTGCGATCACTGTCGCGGATCGCCTGCAGCAGCCGCGCGACGAAATCGCAATGAACCGCAGACGTGTCGCTGCCGGGGCCGTCTTGCAAAACGCCGAGACAATTGACGACGACATCGATGCGGTGATCGCGCAGCAGCCGCGCCAGCATGGGCGCTTCCATCGACATCACGGGAAGCTCGAGATCGAGCGGATTGGCTTTCTGCGACGACGACAGCTTGCGCGCGACACCGACCACGGGAAATCCCCGCGCGCGCAGATCGTCGGTGACGAAGCGGCCGATCAGGCCGGAAGCGCCGAGCACGAGGATCTTTCGGTTGCCGATGTTCATGTCTGCCTAGAGCGGCTTGGCGATCATCAACCACACAATAGCCATGACCGAGCCAAAACCGGGTATGCCAAATAGAAACCAGCGGTGGAAAAGTGCGTGATATCGTTGCGGCAACTTCTGGTTATTTTCCGCCGCTACGCGCGCGAGATCACGCATTTCGATCTGCATGAAGATGACAGGCACCCAGAAAAGCCCCGCGACGGCGTAGAGCCCGAGCGAGGTCATGAGCCAGCGCTCGCTCCACGCGGTGGAGGACAGCCACATCAGCGCGCCGCCGCTCACCGGCTGCAGCAGCACCGCCGTCAGCGTGAACAGCATGTCGGCGATCACGACCGTCCCGGCGGTTCGCGCGATGAAGGCCACGTCACCGCTGCGATGGGCCATCAGCATGAAGAACGCGATGCCCGTGCCGGTTCCGAGGATGACGATCGCGCCGAGCACGTGCAGATATTTGAACAGGAAATACAGTGTCATTTCTTCTTCGCCGGGCTTGGCGAGCGCGCGTTCAAGGCGCGGGCGAGTTGGGCTGCCGCAAGCTTTACCCCGCTCTCGGATTCGACCAGCCAATGCCCCTCGCTGCCATGGGCGGGCAGCACCTGAAAATCCACCTTGCCGCTGCCGGCACGAAAAGCGTCGACCAACTGGCGCGAGAAGGTCGGCGAGAAATAGCTGTCATTGGCCGCCACCAGCCATGTCACTTTCACGCGCGCTTTCTTGCCGAACTCGTTCGCCGCTGCCGTCAGCGTATGCGGCGCACAGACCCGGTCGGGCAAGTCGTTGGCATGCCCTCCCCGTCCTGGCGCGAACGCGATGATGGCGGCAATTGCTTTCGGATCCTCGCCGGCCAGCGCCAGCGCACCCCAGGCCCCGGCGGAATGACCGATCACGACCGCACCCTCGGGCCGGATGAAGGATTGTTGACGCAGCAGGCCGGCCGCAACGGCGATCTCGTCCGCCGTCACGCGGCCCGACCGCGCGAAATCGGCCTCGTCGCAGCCGCCCTGGTCTTCCAGATATTTTCCACCCGTCGCGCCATGGCCCGGACGCTCGGGGACCAGCACGGCAAACCCACGCGCCACCAGCCAGCCGGCCAGCGCGCGGTATTCGGGCTGCGGCATCTGCGCCCGCCGCAGCGCGTTCTGGGTGGAGGCGTGCGCGATCACCGCGAGCGGAAACGGTCCTTCGCCGGACGGCCGAAGCAGCAGAGCACGCGATGCCGTTTCCGGGTCGGGCGACGGCACCAGCCATTGCTGCAAGCGGTACGGCTCGCCCTCCACGCCTTGCGCGCCCAGCGCAGGCTGCGCGGATGCGACCCTCACGCCGAGCGCGGCCACGACGATCAGTGCCACCAGCAAGTTTTTCGAATGCATAAACGGGCCTGATGCAGCCGGCGGGCGGGGCGTATTTCCGTTATCGCCAGCAGAACGCCGCCGGCGAATCAAATTCAGCGCATTTTTCCGTGAACGGAATTCACGGCACGTTTCCTTGGATGATTGTGACACCGATTTCGCGCCGATGTTGATCGGAAAAGATCCATCAAGACAGCACCTTTGTCCTCTTTCGGCACAGAACCACACATAACTGATGCACAAAATCCACAGGTTAACCGATAATTAAGGATGCACCTTGATGCCGGCCCGCCGACTTGCTTTGATTGCGTCATGAGCACAACCCTGATCGAGGTCCGACCGGCCAAAGCTGCAGACGCAGCCGCGGTGGCGTCCACCCATGATGAAGCCTGGCGGTCCGCCTATCAGGGCATCATTCCCGGCGCCGAGCTCGAGAAACTCATCAACCGTCGCGGGCCGCAATGGTGGGATAGCGCCATCCGCAAGGGCAGCCGCGTCAGCGTGCTGGTATTCGGCGACAAGGTCGCCGGCTACGCCAATTATGGACGCAACCGGGCCCGCAGCCTGCATTTCGAAGGCGAGATCTACGAGCTCTACCTGCGCCCGGAATTCCAGGGCCTCGGCTTCGGCCGCCGCCTGTTCACATCGGCCCGGCGCGACCTGATGCAGAGCGGGCTGAAGAGCATGGTGATCTGGGCGCTTTCCGACAACGACCCGGCGACGGAATTCTACCGGGCGCTCGGCGGCCGGATGGTAGCCCGATCCTCCGAGAAGTTCGGGCCCAAATCGCTCGACAAGGTCGCTTTCGCCTGGACCAACTGAGCCCCTTCCGGCTGTTTTGAGTATTATCCTTACGGAGTGCCGGACAGGTTTTTCCGGATCGTGCTCTAATTGAAGGCTTTTCCCTGCTCCGCTGCGGGTCTAAACCGACCCGAACGCGCGCCCGATTCCGGGCGCCCTTCAAGCCATGCGGAGTCCTCTATGCGTATTGACGCCATCTCGATCGGAAATAACCCGCCCCACGAGGTCAACGTCATCATCGAAGTGCCGGTGGGCGGCGAACCGATCAAATACGAGATGGACAAGGATGCCGGCACGCTGGTGGTCGACCGCTTCCTCTATACGGCGATGCGCTACCCCGGCAATTACGGCTTCATCCCGCACACGCTCTCGGGCGACGGCGACCCCTGCGACGTGCTGGTCGCCAACACCCGCGCGATCGTGCCGGGTGCGGTGATGAGCGTGCGCCCGGTCGGCGTGCTGCTGATGGAAGACGAGGCCGGCGGCGACGAGAAGATCATCGCGGTGCCCTCCTCGAAGCTGACCCAGCGCTACGACAAGGTGAAGACCTACAGCGACCTCCCCGACATCACGCTGCAGCAGATCCAGCACTTCTTCGAGCACTACAAGGATCTCGAAAAGGGCAAATGGGTGAAGGTGCTGCGCTGGGGAGACGCCGAGGACGCCCGCCGGCTGATCGTCGAAGGCATCGAACGGGCGAAGAAGAAGTAGGCGCTTTTTCTTGCGTCATTGCGAGCGAAGCGAAGCAATCCATGCCTCAACGCGGGGATAGATGGATT
>CADEDX010000264.1:0-5355 GCA_902826195.1 uncultured Bradyrhizobium sp.
GAAGGCCGCTGGCCACTGTTTCGTCAAACGCCTTGGCAAAATCCTCGGTCCGCTCGACATGGGCGCCAAAACCGCCGCAGGCGCGCGCTAGCGCGGCGAAGTCGGGGTTGGCGAGATCGGTGCCGGAGACACGGCCGGGATACTCGCGCTCCTGGTGCATCCGGATCGTGCCGTACATGCCGTTGTTGCAGACGATCACGATCAGCGGCAGCCGGTTTTCGACCGCGGTCATGAACTCCAGACCCGTCATCTGGAAGCAGCCGTCGCCGGCAAAGCAGATCACCGTGCGTTCGGGATGCTGCAGCTTGGCGGCGACCGCCGCCGGCAGGCCGTAGCCCATCGAACCCGAGGTCGGCGCCAGTTCGGTGCGATACTGCCGATAGCGCCAGAACCGGTGTACCCAGACCGCGTAGTTGCCGGCGCCGTTGCAGATGATGGTGTCGGAAGGCAGGCGATCGCTTAAATCCCGAACGATCTGCGAAAGCTGGACGTCGCCCGGCGAGCGCGTCGGTTCAGCAAATGCCAGATAGTCAGCATGCGCCGCCTTGACATGGTCCGCGCGCGATCGATGCTTCGGCTCCAGCCGCTTGATCGCCGCGGCGAACGCCGCGCTGCTCGCGACCACGCCGAGCGTCGGTGAATAGACCCGCCCGATCTCCTCGGGATCGGGATAGACGTGAACCAGCGGCTGCCTCGGCTTGGGAATATCGAACAGCGTGTAGCCGCCCGTGGTGGCCTCGCCCAGCCGCGCGCCGAGCGCGATCACCATGTCGCTGGTGCGAATCCGCTCGGCGATCTTTGCATCGAGGCCGATGCCGATATGGCCGCCATAGCAGGGATGCAGGTTGTCGAAATAATCCTGACAGCGGAACGAGACGCCGACGGGCACTTCATGCGCCGCCGCAAACGTCTCAAGATCGCGGCGCGCCTGGTCACTCCATCCGCCACCGCCCACGATCACAAACGGCTTCTTCGCCTCCGACAGCAGCGCATGGAAATGCCGCAGCGCGCCCTCGTCGGGCGCGATCGGAAGCGGCGTATAGGGCGGCGCGTCGGGCACCTCGGCCGTATCGGTCAGCATGTCCTCCGGCAGCGCCAGCACGACGGGACCAGGACGGCCGGCAGTCGCGGTGAAGAAGGCGCGCGAGATGAATTCCGGAATCCGCCGCGCATCGTCGATCTGGGCCACCCATTTCGTCATCGGTCCGAACATCTGGCGATAGTCGATTTCCTGAAACGCCTCGCGCTCCATCATGTCGCGGCCGACCTGCCCGAGCAGCAGGATCATCGGCGTCGAATCCTGGAAGGCAACGTGAACGCCGGCCGACGCATTGGTGGCGCCGGGCCCGCGCGTGGCGAAGGCGATGCCGGGACGGCCCGTCAGCTTGCCATAGGCGTCCGCCATCATGGCGGCTCCGCCCTCGTGCCGGGCATTGACGAAACGCACGCGTTGGCTCTGGTACATGCCATCGAGCGCGGCCAAATAGCTTTCGCCGGGCACGCCGAACACGGTGTCGGCATTGTGCAGCGCAAGCTGCTCGATCAGAATATGGCCGCCGGTTCGAAGATTTCCGTCCATTGCCTCGTCCTTCCGCAGGGATTTGAGCCCGACTTAGAGAATGCCGCCGGTGCCAGCAACCGCTTTTCCAGCATGGTCCGCCATTCCGCGGGTCATTTTCTTTTGACCCGTGCGTCCACACCAGTGACGGCCTCGTAGGCCTTGATGACGGCGGTACAGGACTCGCCGTCGTGCCCGAGCAGCGCCGCCTGCCGATAGGTCTGGTGCACGGCATCCGCCATGAATCCGGGCAGGCCGGCATCCTCGAGCCAGCGGGCATAATAGCGGACATCCTTACGGGCGTTCGCCAGCGACATCAGCGGCGTGAAGTCGCCATCGAGGGTGGCCTGGCCGTAGAGATCGAGCATGCCGCTCCTGCCGCCGGCGGCGGAGATGATGCCGATCACCTGGGAGAGATCGAGGCCGTCCTTGGCGGCCAGCGCAAACCCCTCGCACCAAGCCGCCACATTGGCGAAGGCAATATAGTTGTGGATGAGTTTGAGGCGGATGGCGTGCCCGAGCGGGCCGATGTGGAAGATGTTTTCGGCATACAACTCGAAATGGGGCCTGAGGTCGTTGAGCAACTCCGTCTCACCGCCGAACAGCACGTTGACCTTGCCGAGATCGGCATGTTTCGGGGTCCGGGTCATCGGCGCTTCGGCGTAGCGCCCGCCGGCCTCCCGCACCATCCGGTCGAGCTTCGCGACCATCTGCGGGCTGCCGGTGGTGTGGTCGACGATGATGAATCCTGGCCCTGGACCGGCCAGCAGCCCGTCGCGCGCAACCATCAGCGCCTCGACGTCCTCGGCCTCATTGACGCAAATCATCACAATACGGCAATTCTCTCGGATCTCCTGAACCCCTGTGGCGGCAGTCGCGCCAAGGGATGCGGCGGCTACGGCGACCGGGTTGAGATCATAGCCGGTGACCGCCACACCTTTGGCGACGAGGTTCTTCACCATGCCGCGTCCCATACCGCCGAGGCCGATGAAATAAACGCGTTCGAGTGTCGTCATGTTAGGCCTTCCCGTCTGGGCTAGCGGTCGCTTGAATTTTTTGCATCCGCTCGGCTGCCTTGCTGCGCTGCGGTCTGTTCCACCCGGCTGCCATTTTTGCCCGGCTAGCACGCTCACTGGCTGTCTGACAACTGCGCTGATGCGGTTTGCGCGGCACGTCTTGTTTCGATATGCCTGTTAGCTCGCGTGGATCGCAACGGCGGGTTGAGGGCGATGCCGCCAACAAGACAGGACCAATCAGGTGAAGTTCAAATCCCTCGAGCGTACCCCGTCATTGCCACAGGAAATCGTCGCGAGCCTGACCGGCGCCCTGCACGCCGGGGAGCTTCAGCCCGGCGATCGCCTGCCGTCAGAACAGGCGCTGGCGACTGAATTCGGCGTGGCGCGAACGGTCGTGCGAGAAGCGATCTCGCAACTCAAATACGACGGCATCGTGCAGAGCCGCGTTGGCGTCGGCGCCTTCATCTCTCAGCCGCAGGAGCGAACGGCTTTCCGGATCAGCCCGGAGTGCTTCAAGAAGCGCAAGGAATTGCTGAAGCTGCTGCGCTTGCGGAATGGGGTTGTCATCGAAGTCGCGGCGGATGCAGCGCAGGCGCGATCCAGCCGCGACATCGCTCGCATGGAAGCCATTCTCAAGGAGATGCGCGACGCGATCAGCGACAGCCTTCACGGCGCCGAGCGCCACTTCGAAGCCGAGCGCCAATTGATCCTCGCGATCGCCAAGGTCGCCGACAACGAACATGCCCTCAACTTCATCGTGATGATCGACAGCCAGATCGCCGAAAACCTGCGGTCGGTCGCCGTCAAGAATATCAGGGCGACGGAACTCGCCGCTGCCGCGATCGAGGAGCAGGTCCGGCTCGTCGAAGCCATCAAGCGCGGCGACCCGATCGCTGCGCGGGACAGAGCCCGCAAACACTACGACAATGCCGCACAGCGGCTGGCCGATCGGGCTGACTTCGTCGATCCCTAGGATTCTTCCGGTTTCGACGCGTTAGCCCACCTTGCCGGATACCGCCCCGCCCTTT
Source organism: uncultured Bradyrhizobium sp. (assembly GCA_902826195.1). Lineage (GTDB taxonomy): Bacteria > Pseudomonadota > Alphaproteobacteria > Rhizobiales > Xanthobacteraceae > Bradyrhizobium. Next base: position 3,603 of record CADEDX010000264.1, read on the forward strand.
CCATAGACCGCATCCGCCCGCTTTTCGAACGCGGCGGCAAAGCGCTGGAATGCGGTGTCGAACATCGTGCCCATCAGCATCGCCAGCATCCGGCTCTTGAATTCGTAGGACAGGAAGAAGCCGACGTCGCAGTCGGCCTCGGAGCGCGGCTCGAACGTCCAGCGGTTTTCCAGATTGCTGAACGGGCCCTTAAGATATTCGACTACGATCTTCAGGTTAGGCCGGTCCAGCGTCACCCGGCTGGTAAAGGATTCCCGCACCAGCTTGAACGACACCGTCATGTCGGCGATCACCACTTCAGTGCCGTCGGGTTTTGGCGTGCGCTGGCGGATCTTCAGCGACTGGCACAGCGGCACGAATTCCGGGTAGCGCTCGACGTCGGCGACCAGATCGAACATCTGCGACGCGGTGTGATGAACCCGACGCTTGCTGGAAAAGCGCGGCATCAGTGCGTACTCGCCTGGTTCTGCTTCAGCGGGATTGTTTTCAGATAGTCGCTCGCCTGCGCCCGGTCGGTGAAGCAGACCAGCGCCTGATCGGCGCGCAGTCCCTGAAAATAATCCAGCAGTTTCGGTCGCTGTAGCCGGCGATAGCTCCAGACGTAACGGAAGAACTCGAAGTCGAGACGCTCCGGACAGCCTTCGGCCATTTCGGGACGAACCCGACCATAGCTGCCGGCGACCCGCTTCATCAGGCCGAGCATGCAGCTATGGCGCGGCAGATCGAACCAGATCACGGTGTCGCTGAGTTGACGGCGCAGTTCGCCGGCGCCATGGCGGGTGTAGTTGCCGTCCATGACCCATTTCGGCTGTCTCGCGATCTCGGCGACTCGCTGCCCGAATTCGGCGTTGTCTGACGCGGCCCAGCCGGGCTTCCAGAACAGCCCATCCAGCGAAACAAAGGGAAGGCCAGCGATCTCCGACAGCCGTCGCGCAAACGTCGACTTGCCGGTCCCCGACGATCCCATGACCAGAACGCGTTGCATTGGTTCGATCCGGCGCTAGCGGGCCTGAGCGGCGCGCGCGGCCTGCAGCCTGGCAAAATCCTCGCCCGCATGGTGCGAGGAACGCGTCAGCGGGCTCGCCGACACCATCAGGAATCCCTTGGTGTAGGCGACCTTCTCATAGCCTGCGAATTCATCGGGGGTGACGTAGCGCATCACGGCGTGATGCTTGCGGGTCGGCTGCAGATACTGCCCGATGGTGAGGAAATCGACCTCCGCCGAGCGCAGATCGTCCATCACCTGCAGCACCTCATGCCGCTCCTCGCCGAGGCCGACCATGATGCCCGATTTGGTGAAGATCGTCGGATCGATCTCCTTGACCCGCTGCAGCAGCCGGATCGAATGGAAATAGCGCGCGCCGGGACGTACCGAGAGATAGCGCGACGGCACGGTCTCCAGATTGTGGTTGAACACGTCGGGCTTGGCCGCGACCACCATTTCCAGCGCGCCTTCCTTGCGCAGGAAGTCGGGCGTGAGGATTTCGATGGTCGTGGTCGCGCAGCGCGCGCGGATCGCGCGAATGGTTTGCGCAAAATGCTCGGCGCCGCCGTCGCCGAGATCATCGCGATCGACCGAGGTCACCACGACATGGGCGAGCCCGAGCTTGAAGGTCGCCTCCGCGACATGCTCCGGTTCGCTGGTGTCGAGCGCACCGGGCATCCCGGTCTTGACATTGCAGAACGCACAGGCCCGCGTGCAGGTGTCGCCCATGATCATGAAGGTGGCGTGCTTCTTGTCCCAGCACTCGCC
>CADEDX010000264.1:5365-8656 GCA_902826195.1 uncultured Bradyrhizobium sp.
CGACCGTGTGTATGCCGTTCGCCTTTACGGTCTTGCGGGTGTCTGACTAGCACGGGGGGTTCGGCGCGCGCACCCGGTTCCAGTTCGGTGTCCGCGGCGACGGCGCGTCCGGCCGGTTCACCTTTTCGGGGTGGCGCGGCCGCACCTGGTTTGCGGAGACGGTATCGACAAGAACGACCATTTTCAGTTCCGATCTGGCAAGAAACACTAGCTAATCGGTGCCGCCGGTGGCCGCAACCCACGTTGCGGAATACCGCAACGGGGTTGCGGAATGCTGCCATCTGGTGGCGGCGATCTACCCCCATGCGACTGCGGAAGACTCGCTGAAGCTAGCAGAAAGGTGCAACATATTGGCGTTTTTCACCCGTTCCACCCTGATTCCCACCTGAAATGGCTCAAAATCCAAGGCTGGCCGATGCTGCCGCCATCCGCCTCGGCAAGCCGCTGAAACGCGCGTTCTTCGGCCGCAGCGTGCATGAGGTGGCGCCCGAGCTGATCGGCGCGACGCTTTTGGTCGACAGCGTCGGCGGCATCATCACCGAGGTCGAGGCCTACCATCACACCGATCCGGCGGCGCATTCCTTCAACGGACCGACGCCGCGCAACCTCGTGATGTTCGGCCCGCCCGGCTTTGCCTATGTCTACCGCTCCTACGGCATCCACTGGTGCGTGAATTTCGTTTGCGAAAAGGCTGGCTCTGCCAGCGCGGTGCTGATCCGCGCGCTGCAGCCGACCCACGGCCTGCCCGCGATGCGCCGCCGCCGCGGCGTGCCGGAGGACCGCGCGCTGTGCTCCGGACCGGGCAAGCTCTGCCAGGCGCTCGGCATCACCATTGAACATAACGAGCTGTTGCTCGATCAGCCGCCCTTCGCGCTGCATGCGCGGCGCGAGAAGCCCGAGATCGTCGCCGGCGTGCGGATCGGAATTACGAAGGCCGTCGACCTGCCGTGGCGCTACGGCTTGAAGGGGTCGAGATTTCTGAGCAAGCCGTTCTGATCGAACGCCGCCCGTGCTCGTCACCCGCCCCAGCGCTCGTGACGATGCCAGCCCAGCGCCCTTCTTCCCGGAACGGCACGTCAAGCTCGCCGCCCCGGAAGCGGGATGAGCATGGACGCGCGCTGGCGGTAGCGGCGATACTGGTCACCGAACTGTTTGACCAGATCGCGCTCTTCCAGCTGGATCCCAATCAGGATGTAGCTGGTTATCATCCCGGCAAAGAGCAGATGGCCAACGGTCATCGAAGGCGTCGCCCAGACCGCGAGCAAGACCCCAAGATAGATCGGGTGGCGGACATATCGGTAAAGCAACGGGGTGCGGAATGTCGGGTCCGACAGTTGCTTGCCGAACAATCGCGCGAACACCTGGCTCAGCCCGAACAGCTCGAAATGATTGATCAGAAAGGTGCTGGCCACCAGCACGGCCCAGCCCAGCCAGAAGATGCCGTCAAGCACGCCTGCGGCAACCGTGTTGTGCACGGTCCAGACCGACGCGGGGATAGGCTGCCACTGCCAGTACAGCAGCAACAGAACGAGGCTGGTGAACAGCACGTAGGTGCTGCGCTCGATCGAAGCCGGCACGACCCGCGTCCACCATCGCTTGAAGCCCTGGCGCGCCATCAAGCTGTGCTGGATCGCGAACAGTGCAATCAGAGCAGCATCGACGATCACACTCTGGAGCAGAGGTCCTGACGCTCCAGCATCGATCGACTTCGGAACGACGAAATTGCCGATGAAGCCGACGAGATAGAGCAGAGCAACGAGGGTGAAGCTGTAAGCAACGACGCCGTACAGGGCGGCGAAAAGGCGTGCCATGAGGTTCCTCCTGGTGATTTCGAGATTCGTGTTTGCGGTGTGAGTTCTGTTGCCCCCGGGAGCGGTCAACCGGGATTTTGCGCGGTCACCATCCAGGAGCTCGACTTCATCATCACGCCTTCCGGGCGGACGAATTCCTTCAACTCTTCCTTCAGCGCCGCTACTAACTCGCCATGGCGGCACTCTGCCAGCCTGCCGGCTTCGCGGTAGATCTCGCCGGCGGGTCCGATCGCGAGCTGGAACGCGACCGCTTCGTCGAGGTCGCGGCCCACCAGGACTTCAGAATCGATACGCTCGAACCGGGCATCGGTGTAGCCGGCGATCTGCAACTGACGGGTCACGGCCTCGGGTTCAGTCATCGAGAACGGCCCGGGTCCGCAGGTCGCGGCATCTTCCTTTACCGCAGGCAGGTAACGCAGCAAGACCTCCTTTGACAGTGTGAGCCACGGATTATCGGCCCGCGCGCGCCACACGATCATCGTCATCGAGCCACCCGGCCTCAGCGCCGACCGCATGTTGCGCAGACCGGCGACCGGATTCTCGAAGAACTGAGTTCCAAAGCGAGAAAAGCAGAAATCATGCACCGGTTCGAATTTACAGGTCTGAACGTCGGCTTCGCGGAACGTCAGATTTGTCAGCCCCGCTTGCGCTGCGTCCGCGCGGCCGGCCTCGAGAAAGGCGCTGCAGCAGTCGAGACCAACGACCGAACCGACCGGCCCCACGCGCCGCGCAAGTTCGATCGCTGTATCGCCCCAACCGCATCCGATATCCAGCACGCGATCGCCGCTATGAAGAGGCAGCGCCGGAAACACTTTAGCGCTATGCAGGTGGAGGCCGCCGGCAAGGATGTGTCGCCAGGAATTGAATTTTGGAACCAGCACGGCGTTCCAGAATTCGATGTATTGATTGCTGGTTTCGATAACGGGCGCGGTTTTCATGATCAAGATGTCCGTTTTCTGAAGGTCGCGTTCATGAACGCCATCGCGGCCTCGTTTGGACGCCGCCAGCGATGCCATTGTTTCTGAGATAGGTTTTCCGTTGCTGTCCTGGCCTGGACATGAGCCCCGACGCGACACGGTCGGCTCCTGTGTGACGTGACGACAAGCGGCGGTCGATTGGCAGATCATCCATCGGCGCGGTATACAGCGTGAGCCCGACCGGGCGAATGATCGTCCAACCGGATCGCCTGATCGTTCGTCCAAATCTCAGATTGGCTACAATGATCGATCCGCTTTCAGACGTGCTTCATTCGGTTCGGTTGAAGGGCGGCATTTTCCTCGACGCGCGCTTCACGGCGCCGTGGTGCGTGCACACGAATATTCTTGCGGAGGACTGCGGCGCCTTCCCGGTCAAGCCGCCCCTCTTGATCGCCTACCATTTCGTCATCGCAGGAAAACTGCTCGTCAGCGTGAACGGCGAGCCCACCATCGAAGTGCGCGCCGGCGAGATCGTGCTCCTGCCGAGAAATGACGTTCACACG
>CADEDX010000265.1:0-985 GCA_902826195.1 uncultured Bradyrhizobium sp.
TCTGGTTCGCGGGGCTGGCAGTGCTCGCCGGGATCGGCGGTCTGTTGACGCTCGGCGTCGTGCAGGCGCAGCAGCTCGCCTGGCGCGCGTGAGAGGGACGGGCGCCGTCAGGCCTCCGGCTCAAAACGGGTTCGCGCCAGATCAGACCTTGACGTCCACCAGCGGCGGCTCGTCGGCGTCCATCTTGGCAAGCGCCGCTTCGACCGCTGCCGATTTGGCATGATCGACGGCCTGCAGATCCTGCGCGATCGTGGTCGATGACGCCTTGGCGGCTTGATCGACGACGAGTTGTACCCTGGCCTGTGTCACTTCAACCGGTATCGGGTAAATGACCATGGGATGACCCTCCTGACTGCAATTTGTCAGGTGCCCGTTTACGCGTTGTAAAGAGGTTGGGTTAACGGCGCGGAATTTCGACAGGATTAGGTAAGGGGAGTCTTACGGTCCGTGGCCGTCGTCGAAAAATCGACGGTGTTTTGAGCGGGCGCGCGGATGCGTCGAGGCGGCCATCGCGCGGGAGACATTTCAGTTCAAATATAGCGGCGTGCCTTCGCACGATGTCGATCTTTCGGCGACCGGATGCGGCGAGGTAACGGTATCTTAAGACGGCAGCGAGACAGAAATCGTGTCCCCTGTTCGTTCTGTGAGAACAAAAAGAGTCTTGCGCCGCCACCGAACTGCAAATTAACGGCTTGCCAGCCGCACGCTCAGTGATCCGACACTTCCTTGCCTGGCGGTCGGTGGCAGGTCGCCACAGCAATGAAGCCGGCATAGCCGGTCACATTGATCAGAATTTCAATCCAAATGGGCATGATGCACCTTCCCCGCATTGACGCGCCACGGGTGGTGTTCGTTCCTGCTTTAGCCGACGGTCAGGCTCGCGCGATCGCATGGCTCCGATTGCTGAACGGCGCCGTCCGTTCGGTAAAGAAAAACCCCGCCTGCATTCGAAGATGCAGACGAGGTCTTTCGTGCTTTCACCTCT
>CADEDX010000265.1:995-8651 GCA_902826195.1 uncultured Bradyrhizobium sp.
TCACCTCTCGCAAGGTTGGTGCACTTGCATGGAGAACGCCGTTCCGAGGGCGTCGTTCCCGGTTTTTCGATTTCCTTGCAAATTTCCTGAATTCAGGTCCCGCGTCAGCGCCTGGCCGAGGACCGGCCGGATCCGTTGACCGCATTGGACAACGTCGTCCCGCAATACTCCACGCGCGCACGCTCGAACTTCTGCTGGGTTTCCCTAAAGCTCGCGACACGGGCCGCGATTTCGGCCCGTTCGCGCGCGAGCCGTTCTTCCTTTTCCGTCATCGCTGATCCCGTCCTGTTTGATTCGCCGTTCAGTGGCATTCGTCCGCGCGAATGGGGCATGAATGCGGAAGGTGGATTACGGCCGTCCCGTTGCTGGTTCGCTGCGCAGCGATGGCCGTGGATAAGCAGCGGTGCATTCTTGTCGCTCGCGCGGGTTCCCGTTAGCGAAGCAGCACACGGGAGGTTCCGATGGCCAAAATTGATTTGGATTCACTTGGCATCGAAGAGCTCGCCAGTCTGCGCGAGAACGCCACCGACAAGCTGTTCGAGAAAGTCGCGGCCCGCGCCGCGCCGAGCTCGAGGCGGAGCTGGAAAAGCTCGCCCAATACGGCAAGCCGGTGAAGAAGGCGGAAAGCGCGACGGCGCCGAAGGCGAAAAAATCCGATGAAGCCAGGGAGACGAAGGAACCGAAGGAGCCGAAGGCACAGGCCGCCAAGGCCGCGTGACCGAGAAGTCCCCCTCAGGCGGCCTGATATCGGCGGCCTCGAAGATGTGCACGCCGCGGGGCGCATCGATCTGGCAATCCGAAAGGCCGTGCTATAGTCGGCACGGCCCAACCATTCGGAAACAGCAGCGATGATCGCCAGGGATCTGCGCAGCGGCGTCGAGCAGCTCGGCAACATGATTGCCGAAGCTTCCTGTATCGTTCCCTTTACCGGCGCCGGCATTTCCACCGACTGCGGGATTCCGGATTTTCGTTCTCCCGGGGGCTTGTGGAAGCGTAATCGCCCGATTGCGTTCGACGAATTCGTCGCCAGCGCCGACGCACGAGCCGAGTCCTGGCGACGGCGCTTTGCGATGGAAGAGGTTTTTGCGGCGGCGAAGCCCGGCCGCGGGCATCGCGCGCTGGCCTCGCTCTACAAGGCCGGCAAGACGCCCGCGATCATCACCCAGAATATCGACAATCTGCACCAGGCTTCGGGCTTCAAGGCCGATGACGTCATCGAACTGCATGGCAACACCACCTATGCCCGCTGCATCGGCTGCGGACATGCCTTTGATCTTCCCTGGGTGAAGGCGCGTTTCGAAGAGTCCGGACATGCGCCCGACTGCACGATGTGCGATGAGCCGGTGAAGACCGCGACAATCTCGTTCGGGCAGGCCATGCCGGAAGATGCGATGCAGCGTGCGACCGAATTGGCCCGGCAATGCGACTTGTTCCTTGCGATCGGATCGTCGCTGGTGGTTTGGCCAGCCGCGGGTTTTCCGCTGATGGCCAGAAACAACGGCGCCAAACTGGTGATCATCAACAACGAGCCGACAGAACAGGACGACGTCGCTTATCTCGTGCTACGTTTCGACATCGGCGAGACGCTCGGGCCGTTCGTCGGAAATTAAATCACGATGCGATTTAACGGAATCGAATCTTTCTATTATCTCGTTATCTCATCTCTTTGTTTGGGCATTATCTTTTAGGAAAACCGGTTTCGATTTTTTGACTCACGATCTACGCGCAACTGATTCGCTGCTGTGCAACCTGTTCATAGCCTCCGCAATTTTGTTTTTTTTAGCTATGCCTCGCGGGTGAGAGTGTTATCTTTTGATTCGAGAGATTCGCGCTGCGTTTTGATGAGTGGGTCATCGATGAGCGCGTGTTCCGGTCCCGCCAGGGCGATGGCGGGCCGCTTTTTATGAAGTGTGAGGTCCGGGGTCATGGGGTCGGACGAATATGTGTCCAAGAAGCTCGGGGGGCCGCCGTCAGGCGGAGCTGGGCAAAGCAGGCTTGGACCGGGTGACTATGCTACCGGCGATCCACGCGATCCGGCGGTAGATGCGTTATCCGGCCTCGGCGATACCGCCGCTAACCTTGTCGAAATCTCCGGCGTCATCAAATGGTTCGATGCGTCCAAGGGGTACGGCTTCATTGTGCCGGACAATGGCTGGCCCGACGTGCTGCTGCACGTCACCGTGCTGCGGCGCGACGGCTACCAAACCGCTTATGAAGGCGCGAGAGTGGTTGTCGAATGCGTGCAGCGCGCAAAAGGCTATCAGGCGTTCCGGATCGTCTCGATGGACGAGTCGACCGCGATCCATCCGGCGCAGATGCTGCCGCCGCGAACGCATGTCAGCGTCACGCCGACCAGCGGGCTGGAGCGGGCGCAGGTCAAGTGGTTCAACCGCTTGCGCGGTTTCGGCTTCCTGACCTGCGGCGAGGGGACACCCGACATCTTCGTGCATATGGAAACGCTGCGCCGCTTCGGCATGACCGAGCTGCGTCCCGGCCAATATGTGCTGGTGCGCTTCGGGCCCGGCTCGAAGGGCATGATGGCGGCCGAGATCCATCCCGAGAGCGGCCCGTCGGCGCTGTCCTCGCATTGAATCTGCTGACGGAAATTTGAGCCGGACGTCGCGCGTGAGCGCGGCGTCCTCTGGCGTTTGCTGCATGCATCGGGTTAGGGTTCCGGCTGTCAGCAGGATAACCGGCATGAGTGGATTGATGAATTTCTCGTTTGTGGTTGCGCGGCTGCGCTTCGGCGACCGCTTCTTGATGCCGCTGATGGCGGCATTGGCCGTGCTCGTCCTCTGCGCTCCTCCCGAAGCGCTGGCCGCGAGCGTTCAGGCGCTCGAGATCGCCACCAAATCCGGCGTGCAGGTGTTTTCGGTCGAGATGGCGACGACGGAGGAGGAGAAGACCACCGGACTGATGTACCGGAAGGAACTGCCCGACGGTAAGGGCATGCTGTTCGACTTCTCGCCAGAGCAGCAGATCTCGATGTGGATGAAGAACACCTACATCTCGCTCGACATGATCTTCATCCGCGCCGACGGCCGCATCCTGCGCATCGCCGAGAATACCGAGCCGCTTTCGACCAAGATCATCTCCTCCGGCGGGCTGGCCAAGGGCGTGCTGGAAGTCATTGCCGGCACGGCGCAAAAGTACGGCATTCAGCCCGGCGACCGGGTGGCGCACCCGCTGTTCAACAAGCGGTAGGCCCCGTCCGAGTGCCTTGATGGCGGGGGGCTAAGCGTGTATCGACGCATTCCCAGCACCGGATCGGGGTATAGCGCAGCCTGGTAGCGCGGCAGTTTTGGGTACTGCAGGTCGTTGGTTCGAATCCAGCTGCCCCGACCACCTAAGCCTTTGAATCTATTCACAGTTATTCTGACGTTTTCTCAAGCGATTCGGACACGCGGTTCTTACGTCGTTCCGCCACCTTTGCCCGACGCCGGTGATGCCTTTCAGACCTCGGCCAAGCCAGCAATCTTTCTCGGAGCAGCGCCTGAGTAGCGCAGCGTCGTCTTTTCACCTGGAGGGCGACGCCGCCGTGGATGACGTCCAGCGGCGCTTCGGCCTCCGTGATACCGCCCGCGCGGGCGTCCATGTTTCTTGACCGCGAACGGGATACCGGCGACCTCAGGGCCTGCTCTCGCCCTGATTGAATTCCCGTCGTTATGTCGAAGCCTAGCTTGGAGCGGGCGCAGCAGGTAATTAATGCGCTTGAAATCTTGGGTGTGTCAGTATGAACAAAATAATCGAAACCGCCCGTACGATTAAACGCCGAATTTTCCGATCGGTTGACGGCCCCAAGGCCATCCGTAGCGAGTTCATCCGATTCCACGGGAGACCGCTCCCCGATGTTCCCAGAACTTTCACCGAGCACCTTTATCACAGGATGATTGCGATACATCGGCAGAGCAATCCGGCCTTTACCCGGCTTGCCGACAAATATCTCGCCCGCGAATTCATCGCGAAAAGATCGGTGACCGATACCTGGTCGATATGCTCTGGAACGGCACCGACCCGCGCCAGATCCCTTTTGATGCTCTCCCGGATGTAAGCATGGCGAAGACCAACCACGCTTCCGGAATGACGATGGTGCTACAACGGCCCATCGATCGAACCAGGGTAATCGAGCAGTTCGACGAGTGGCTGGCGCTCAACTACTACTGGGTCACGAGAGAGCTTCAATACCTGGACATCAAGCCGCGTATCATGGTCGAAGAATTTCTAGATGACGGCAACGCCGATGGTCCACTGGATTACTGGTTTTGGTGTTTCCACGGAAAGCCCGCGCTGATCCAGTTCGACAATAAACCGCACACGATCAACCCGTTCTAGGATCTCGAATGGAATGACGTCCGGCTGTCATACCCCTCATGGAACGCCCCGCGACATTCCGAGGCCGCGTCACCTCGATGAGATGATCGCCGTTGCCCAGGCGCTATCGGAGGAATTCGATTTTGTTCGCGTGGACCTTTTCGACGCGAAGGGGCGCGTCGTCGCCGGCGAACTCACCTTCACGCCGGTCATAGGCCAACTCGATTTCAGGCCAAAATCGTGGGATTCTCATCTGGGAAGATTGTGGAGCAACGGGGCATAGTCGAAAACCCGCCTTTCTGCTTGCCCAGTGTAGGAGACAGGAATTTCAATCGGAACCCATCTTCGGCCATTGGAAACGCGGCGTAGACCGTCGGCTGCAAGCCCCCTGCGTCCCAGCGCACCACCAGGTTCCAAATTCGATGAGCGAGAGCCAGTTAAATCAATGGCTTGCTGCCTCTTTTCGGATTGATGCTTCCGGGCTATCCCAATCCAGGAAAGAGGCATGGTGAATTCGTGAGCTTTGCGAGGATTTCCATTCTGGCGCGACACGCCCTGTTGCTGGGGCTGGCGCTGTGCTTTGCCGCTGTGATTCCCGGCCGGACGGCAGCGGCCGATCCGGCGCAGATGATTTCGGATTTCCGGCTCAAGCACGGCGAGAAGCGCGTCACGCTGGATGGCACGCTGACGCGGATCGCGCATGACCAGGCGCAGGCGATGGCATCAAAGGACGTGCTGGATCATGACGTGCTCGGCCATTTCAATTCGCGTGTCGCCCCGGCGGGCGCCGGCCGGGCCGCAGAGAACATCGCGTATGGTTACGACGGCTTTCCCAAAACCCTCGACCAGTGGATCAATTCGTCAGGGCACCGGAAAAACCTGCTGCTGCCCGGCGCCACCCGTGTCGGCGTGGCCAGTGTGAAAAGCGCGAAGAGCGGCCGCATGTATTGGGCGATGGTGATCGCCGGCGACTATGAGAGCAAAAAGCCGAAGAGTTCGCCAAAGAGCTCGCCGAAGGAATCAAAACAGGCCAGCGCGGCGAAGCCGAAAGCGCGCGCGGCCGAGTCCTGCCGGCTGAAGATTCTCAGCCTCTGCCTGTAGGGGAAAATCGCAGGTTACGGCTTGTCAAAGTGTTCTTGTTATGTTCTCGTTGGTCATTCTTCGGAGGTGACCCATGGACGTCGAGAAGCAACGGGAAATGATCCGACTTTGGAACCGGATGCGTCAGGTCGAAGGTCCGGTCGCGGAGGAGATCCGCATCCAGATCCTGGAATGCTTTGCGCAGCCTGACTCGCCGAGCGCACGCCTGAACGAGCGGCGTGAGGTGCTCAATCGCGTGCCGGCTCGGACCGCGCAGATCTATCGCATCGGGGAACGCGGCAACCACGCAACGCTTTGACGGCTTCGCTCTTGAACGCGGTTGATTCGGTGGTCGTCAAGATTGACTGAATCGACGCGGAATGCATGCTGCGCGCATGTTGTCGCGTGTGCGCAATCATTTTCAGGGAGCGAAGTTCGCCCGCATGAGCAGCGGGACGTACTGCGTCATCCGTGATCTCGGGCTGGTCAAGGGCGGCAAAGGGATGCGGCACCATGAGGTGCTGGTCACCTTCAGCCTCAAGGCCGCGTGGCGGTGGACGGCCGCCGTCAGCAAAGCGGCGGTCGCGAGCAGAAAACGCTCCGGCTGGCTCAAGGGCATTCCCGAAAGCATGTCGGAGAATGCTTCGCAGGCCGTCGCCGCCCCGTCAGCGTTGCGCCGCCTGCCACGCCAATAGCCGGCTCTCCGCCATCGACATCGCCACCGACGTCACATAGCCGGTGACGCCGAGCAGGATGACGCCGGCGAACAGATCGGCCGAGCGAAACGCGCGCGCCGACAGCAGCACCCAGTGGCCGAGCCCGTCGAGGCCGGCGAGGATCTCGCAGACCACCGACAGGATCAGCGCCACCGTCAGGCTGAGCCGCATGCCGGCGAGAATGTCGGGGATGGCGGAGGGCAGCGCGATCTTGAAGATCACGGCAAGCCGCGACATCTGCAGCGAGCGCGCCACCTCGTAGAGCCGCGGCTCGACCGCGGCAAAGCCGTGTATCGTCGCCAGCATGATCGGCCAGATCGCGCCGAACGCGATCACGAACAGCGCTATCGCCTGCGTCAGCCCGAGCATCGCAATCGCGACCGGAATGATCGCCGAGACCGGCAGCGGCCTTAAGAACTCGAGCGAGGGCGCGACATAGGCCCGCATCGTGCGCGACGAGCCGATGACCGCGCCGATCGCGATGCCGGCGATGAAAGCCGCGAGCCAGCCATAGGCCATGTGTTCGAGCGTGCCGGCGAGCTTGCTCCAAGAGGTCGCCTGAGGAAAATCCGCGCACCAGCGCAAGCCCAGGCGCGATCCGGCCCCGGCAGGTACACCTGCGACACGAGTTTCAGATTGGCGATCAATTGCCAGAGGCCGACAAAGGCGGCGGCGACCGCAAAACTCGCCACGCGCCAGAGGATGACACCCCGGTTCATCGGCCGTCTCCGCTCAGCGCGGCGCGGCCGAAAAGGCGGCTTTGCGCCACCGTCAGCAGCGTGTTCAGCGCGTAGCCGATGATGCCGATCCAGACCAGATAGGCCAGCATCAGGTCGGCGCGCAGCGCCTGCTGCGCCAGCATGATGCCGGCGCCGAGGCCGAGCGGGTTGATCGCGATCTCGACGGTGACGGCGACGATCAGCGCGATGCCGGCCGACAGGCGGAAGGCGACGAAGATGCGCGGCAGCGCCGCCGGGATGATGATCTTCCAGACCCGCTGCAGCGGCGGCAGGCGTAGCGCCCGCGCCACTTCCATCAGCCGCGGCTCGATGCTGCGCACCGCGGTACGCGACAGGATCAGGATCGGCCAGACGCAGGCGAACGCACGATCGCGATTTCCATGCGATAGCCGAAGCCGAGCGCGATCAGCGCGATCGGCAGCAGCGCAATCAGCGCGATCGGCAGCAGCGCGATCGAGGGGATCGGCCGGATCGCCTCGACCGTCACTTCCATCAGGCGGTTGAGCGTATCGGAAATGCCGAAGGCGATGCCGAGCGCAAGCCCGATGACGGTGCCGATTGCCAACCCCGCAAACGCCGAAAACAGCGTGTCGCGGGTCGCCGCCAGGATCGAGAGATCGGCAAAGGCACCGAACAGCGCCATCACGATCTGGCTCGCGGCGCCAGGCTATCGCTTTGCAGATCGATGGCGCGCGCCCAGACCTCGAACGCGATCAGCACCGCAAGCGGCAGCGCCAGCGCCTTAGCCGAATCCTTGGCGGAACTGGCGGTCACCGTTCGGTTGCCTTGATGAAGTCGAACAATTGACG
>CADEDX010000266.1 GCA_902826195.1 uncultured Bradyrhizobium sp.
CTAGGCTGATCTCGTCGCACAGCAAAGCGCGCGGATTGGACATCAGGGCGCGGCCGATCGCGGCCATTTGCTGCTGTCCGCCCGACAAGGTCGGCGTCGCCGAGGCGCGTCGTTCCCGTAGGATTGGAAATAGCGAATATACACGATCGAGCGTCCAGGGCCCCGTTGTCTTGCGACCATAGCCGCCGATCAGGAGATTCTCTTCCACGGTCAGCGAGGGAAACAGCCGCCGCCCCTCCGGCACGAGGGCAATGCCGCGCTTGACGATCTCGGCCGCGGGTCGCGCCCCGATCGGCGTGCCATCGAGCAGGACGCTGTCGGGGCTACCTTGAATGAGGCCCGCGATGGCCTTCAGGAAGGTCGACTTTCCGGCTCCGTTGGCGCCGATGATGGCAATGGTTTCGCCCTTCTCCAGCGTGGCGTCGATGCCGTAGAGCGCCTGGAAGTCGCCGTAGAAGGCCGTGAGTTTGCGGGTCTCTAATAGCGGCATGCCTCAGGCCTCGATGCCGATATAGATTTGATGCACCTCGGGCCGCCGCATCACCTCCTTCGGCGCACCCTCCGCGATCTTGCGACCGAAATTGAGCACAATCAGGCGGTCGATCACGGCAAATAGCGCGTGCACGACGTGCTCGATCCACAGGATAGAGACGCCGGTCTTTCGGATGTCGTGAATGGTGGCTACGAGCTCGGCACATTCGCCGTCGGTCAAACCGCCGGCAATTTCGTCTAACAGCAAAAGTTTTGGTTCGGTCGCAAGGGCGCGCGCCATCTCCAGTCGCTTGCGTTCGAGCAGGGTCAAGGAGCCCGCAAGCGCGTTTGCGCGCTTGAGCAGGCCAAGCTGTTCGAGAATTTCTCCACAGGACTGCACCGCCTCTCGCTCGGTCCTCCGGCGGCCATAGACCGCGCCGACCAAAAGATTTTCGAACACGGTAAGCTTCTCGAACGGCTGAGGGACCTGGTGGGTGCGCCCGAGGCCGGCCCGGCAACGCCGTTGCGGCGGCAACCCTGACAGGTCGTGGCCATCGAAGCGAATGCTGCCTGACGTCGGGGTAAGGCCTCCGGAAATCAAGTTGAACAGCGTGGTCTTGCCGGCGCCGTTCGGCCCGATGATGCCGACGGCCTCGCCAAGTGCAACATGTAGATCAAGATCATCGGCAACGATGATCGAGCCGAAGCTTTTGTTCAGGCCGGCGACTTCCAGCAGCATGAGATGTCAACGCGCCGCGCGATCAGGCGATGGCCTCCATCTGGCCGCCGGCGGGGATCGCCGGCGCCGTCTTGTTGTCGGTGATGACGATATCGTATTTGCCGTCCTTGAACCGCCACTGGCCACCGACCAGCGGCGTTTTCGCGACGTTCTTGGCCGCGAACGGCGGCAGGTTTGCGCCACCCCACGCCACCTTCCCGACGACGGTGTCGAGATTGGTCGCGGCAATCGTCGCAGCGATCGCCTTGGGATCGCGGTCCGGCGTGCGCTTGAGCACGTCGACGGCGACCTCGAACAGCGCATGCGCAAAGCCGATCGGCTGGGTCCACTGCTTCTTGGTTGCGGCCTCATAGGCGCCGGCGAGATCCTTTGCGCTCATACCCGACAGCGACGATTTGAAGGGATGGCTCGGCGACCACCAGACTTCCGACGAAAGGTTGTGCCCGTCCTTGCCCAGCGCTTCGACGGCAACGGGAAACAGGATCGCCTTGCCGATGGAGGCGACCTTCGGCTTGAACCCTTGTTGCAGCGACTGCTTCCAGAACGTCGTGAAGTCCGGCGGTAGCACCACGCCGGTGATGATCTCGCAATTGGCCGATTTGAACGCGCCGATCTGGGCGGAGAAATTGTCGGTGAGGTTCTGGTAGCGGCCGGGATCGGTGAGCTTGTAGCCGCCCTTGTCCAGCACCGGCGGGAAACCGACGGCCTTGTCGCCCCAGGCATTGCCGTCGCCATCATTCGGAAACAATCCGCCGACGGATTTGTTGGTCGCGACCTGGCTCCACATGTTGGTGAAGACGGCGATGACGTCTTCGAGCCCCCAGAAGAAATGATAGGTGTAGTTGAAGCCCTTCCAGGCCGGCGGTCCGCCACCGGGATTGGCCTGTCGGCCGATGAACCAGGGCTGCCATGGCGCCACCGTCGAGATGCACGGCACCTCCTCGATCTCGCATTGGGTGGAGACCGGGTTCGTCGTCTCCGGCGTCGAGGCGACCAGCATCAGGTCGATCTTGTCCTGGACGATCAGATCCTTTGCGACCGCCGCGGCGCGGTTCGGATTCGACTGGCTGTCCTTCACGACGACCTCGACCGGCACGGTGGCGTTGCCGACCTTGATGCCCGCCTTGGTCGCTTCCTTGAAGTTGGCGATGATGAAATTGTCGGCTTCGGCAAACGCGGCCAGCGGTCCCGTGAGCGGCGAGACGTAGCCGAGCTTTATAGCGCGGGTCTGCGCGATCGCGGGCGACTTCACACCCAGCGACAGTGCGGCGCCCGTCGCGGCCGAGTATTTCAGCAGCGTGCGGCGGTCGATTGAATGATATGGAGTCGAACTGGTGTCTTGGCGGATCATCTGCGCGTCCTCCCTAATGGATGCGCCGGATTCGCATCGTGCGATCGATTGACACACGGGCCGGCGTTCGATATTCGAACATTAGTTCGTTTGTCGACCAGTTTCTGCCAGAGCCCAGATGAAGTCAACAGGCCGCCTCATGACGCAACCGCACCTGCCAAGCACCGGCGACCCTGAAGACAAGGAGTTCATGACGACGCTCGCCAAGGGCCTCGCCGTGCTTGGCGCGTTCGGCAAACAGCGGCCGACCATGACTCTGTCGGAGGCGGCCCAGGTCGCCGAGCTGTCGCGGGCCACCGCGCGTCGTGTGCTGCGGACGCTGACCCAGCTCGGCTATGTCGAGCAGGACGGGCGGACGTTTTCGCTGTCGCCCAGAATCCTCGATCTCGGCTTCGCCTACCTCTCGACGCAGAGCTGGATCGATCGTGCGACGCCCCTGATGCGCGAACTCAGCGAACGGATCGGCGAATCCTGCTCGGCCGCGATCCTGCAAGGCAACGACATTGTCTATGTTGCGCGCGTACCGGCCCGCCGCATCATGTCGGCGGCAATCTCGGTCGGGAGCCGGCTGCCTGCGCTGCACACCGCCTTGGGGCGCATCATGTTTGGCTATCTCGATGACGCCGAGATCTGGCGGCGGCTGATGTCGCAACGCATCGAGGCCTACACGCCGCAGACCATCACCGACCTCCAGGCGCTGTTCGACCGTATCCGCTCCGATCGCGCCCAGCGCTTTTCGATCGTTGACGAGGAGTTAGAGCGCGGCCTGCGCGCCTTGGCCGTCCCGGTGCTCGATCGCAGCGGACAGGTCGTCGGCGCCATCAATTTATCGACCCACTCGACCCGTACGACGCGCAACGAAATGCGGGAGCATTTCCTGCCCGAACTCAACCGGATCGCCGAACAGATCTCCTCGATGACCTTCTGAACCGCGCCGGCCTTGCCAATCAGCAGGCGCGGCCGTATCTTTGCGCCAAGTTCGGAATACGGACACTGGTTCGATAATCGAACATACTTGAGGGAGATCAGGGATGGCAGATAAAGCGCAGGGGGCAATCTCGCCGGAGCACAGCGGCAACGTTAAAGTCAGCCGTCCGCAAACCGGAGCGGAATATCTGGAATCGCTGCGCGATGACCGCACAGTCTACATCTACGGTGAGCGGGTCAAAGACGTCACGACGCATCCGGCCTTCCGCAACACCGCGCGCATGGTCGCTCGCCTCTACGACGCGCTGCACGACGACAAGCGCAAGGAAAAGCTCCTCGTGCCGACCGACACCGGCAATGGCGGCATGACGCACGCGTTCTTCAAGGCCCCGAAGTCGATGGAGGATTTGATCGCCGGCCGCAATGCGATCGCCGAATGGGCCAAGATCACCTATGGCTGGATGGGTCGCGCGCCGGACTACAAGGCCGCGTTCCTGGCCACACTTGGCGCCAATGCCGACTTCTACGACCCGTACCAGGAAAACGCCAAGCGCTGGTACAAGTTCAGCCAGGAGCGCGTGCCGTTCATCAACCACGCGATCATCCATCCGCCGGTCGATCGCGACCGTCCGCCGAACGAAGTTGCCGACGTCTGCTGCCATGTCGAAAAGGAGACCGACGCCGGCCTAATCGTATCGGGTGCTAAGGTGGTGGCAACCGGATCGGTGCTGACTAATTACACCTTCGTCGCCCATCACGGCCTCATGCCGCTTCAGGACAAGAAGTTCGCCGCGGTATTCATGGTGCCGACCAACGCGCCCGGCGTGAAATTCATATGCCGCACCTCCTACGAGATGAGCGCGAGCGTGATGGGCAGTCCGTTCGACTATCCGCTCTCGAGCCGGCTTGATGAGAACGATGCCGTGTTCATCATGGACAAGGTGCTGGTGCCCTGGGAGAACGTCTTCGTTTATGGCGACATCGAGAAGGCCAACAACTTCTTCCCGCGCACCGGCTTCCTGCCGCGTTTCGTCGTACACGGCTGCACGCGGCTGGCCGTCAAGCTCGACTTCATCAGTGGACTGTTGTTGAAGGCGACCGAAGCCGCCGGCACTAAGGATTATCGCGGCGTCCAGGCCAATGTCGGCGAGGTGATCGCCTGGCGCAATCTGTTCTGGAGCCTCTCTGACGCCATGGTCCGCGATCCCAAGCCGTGGATCAAGGACTATGTGCTACCGAACATGGATCCCGGCAACGCCTATCAGATCATCGCCACCATGGCCTACACCAAGGTGAAGTACCTGATCGAGCAGACCGTCGCCTCCGGCCTGATCTATCTCAACAGCCATTCCAGCGATTTCAAGAACGCCGAGATCCGTCCATATCTCGACCAATATTTGCGCGGCTCCAACGGCTACAAGGCCGAGGAGCGCGTCAAGTTGCTCAAGCTGTTGTGGGACTGTATTGGCAGCGAGTTTGGCGGGCGGCACGAACTCTACGAGATCAATTACGGCGGCTCGACCGAAGAGATCCGCCGTTACTGCCTGTTCGGCGCGCAGGCGTCCGGCAATGCCGACCGCTTCAAGGGCTTTGCCGAGGACTGCATGGCCGAATACGACCTCGACGGCTGGAAGGTGCCGGACCTCACCGATCCTGGCGAGCTCAGCTATCACATGTTGAGGAAGTGACAGATGCAATCGGAGCAGTGTCATGGCTGCTCCGACCGCGCCTCTCAGAGGTTATGGTGACATGAACATGCAAACCATCGATCCCAGGCGTTTCCGCTCGGTGATGGGTGCTTTTCCGACCGGCGTCGCCATCGTCGCGACCGAATGGAAGCGCGAGTTGTTCGGCGCCACCATCAACTCGCTGACGTCGGTGTCGCTCACGCCGTGCATGCTATTGTTCTGCACCAATGAAGGCAGCGCGACGGGAGCGGCGATCCGCAAGCGTGGAATGTTTTCGGTCAACATTCTGGGGCAACATCAATCCGAACTCTCGGCTCGCTTCACGGGCAAGCATAGGAACCGGTTCGAGGACCTCGCTGTCGCGTTCAGCGCCGACGGCCTGCCGCTGCTCGAGGGGGCGGCCGCTCAACTCTGCTGCCGTGTCACCACGATCCACAAGGCGGGCGACCACGACATCATTTTGGGTGAAGTGCTTTCGGGCCAGGAGGCCGCCTGTGATCCGCTGGTCTTTCACAAGGGTGCCTACGGGATCTTTCAACGCGCTTTCGGCCAGAAGTGGTAATCGCGTCTTTGACCAACGAGCATTTCGCAAAGTACGCCGGCAATTCGACGCTTTGGGCAAGACCATCGAATCGGGGCGGCGCAATTTCTCAAAGACCAAGTGTGACTTCAGCCCAGCGCATTGCTGTGCTGCTGCTAAGAAAGTCCATCACGCTGGGTTCGATGGTCTTAGGCCGGTCGTGGCCAAATACGGCGGTCGCTGCGATCATGTCGCAACGCTCGTTGTAGACGACCGAAAGGATCGTCTTGCCGGAGAGACCACGTGACGTGATCTTGTAGGCGCGGCTGCGCCCCTTCATCCATGCGATGCTGACTGGATGGCCGGGGCCGCTGGGAGAAACCTCACCCAGCAGGAAAGTATCTCCCATGCGATCGAGATCGTAGTCATCGGCGATGCCCGTCGTGCAATTGCAAAGGCCTATCTTGGCACGCAGATAGAGTGTCATTTCGACACCGCAGTCCGCCGCCTTGCATCGGAACGCCTTTCCTTTGCCCCATGGATCAACTGGAAAGGGCCAATTGATCTCGTTCCATGCAGGTGCCGCCACCGTTGCTGCGGCTTGCCGCTGTGGATTGACCCGTAACAACAATGCCGCCATTGCACATGCCAGCAAGGCTGCTGCGATAGCGATGGCGGCTGCTCTTCTCATTACTCGACCGGTGTCATTCCGTGTCAGTTGCTGGCGAGATACTTCTTCGCCGCCGCCACCTCGGGCCACTCTGAATCGGCAGTTGCCGTCAGCGTTAGGAGCCGCTGATAGTTCTGCCGCGCCGCTTCCTTGTCACCGAGGATCTCAGCCGCCTTGGCCGCGCCTGCGAAGCCGTGCAGGCGGTTCGGCTCCTTAGCCTTAGTCGCCTCGAACGCAGCAAACGCCTCCTTGGTCCTGCCCCGATCCAGCAGCATGAAGCCGTAGAGCTCCCGCGCCGGCGCCAACGGGCCCGGCGTGATCACGTGCTTCTCTGTCTTGTCCTCTGCATCCGCCGCAGCGCTCATGGCGGCAAGTGCCTCGTCATACTTGCCCTTGGCGTGCAGTTCCCAGGCCGCGGCGACCTGACGCTGGATATCGACGATTCCCGACCAATAATTGTCGTTGGCATCCTTCAGCTTGTCCCGCAATTCCGCGAGCTTGTCGATGTCGGCCTTTGCGGCTTCCGGCTTGCCGGAGCGAGCCGCGCCAAGGGCGCGCGCAAAGTGCGATACAGCCATCGCGAAGTTCAAGTTGCTCTGCCTGACCGGCAGCTGCGAGGCGCTATACCAGTCACCACGGTCGATCGCATAACGCGCCGGCGAAGCTGCGAGCGCGTAATCTGCCGCCGCAACGGTCGCCTTGAAATCTGTTTCTTTGATCATGTCGTCGATCACGGCCCGCGCCTGCTTGTCCTGGCCGAGCTGCAGGTGAGCATAGACCATGTAGTCCTGCGCGTGCAGGTAATTGCCGACCGACTTTTCAGCCATCGCGGCTTTCACTGAAGCGGTGTTGGAGTCGATCGATTCTTTCCAATAGCCGACACGCGTGTAGATGTGGGAAGGCATATGCTGGGCGTGCGGCGCGTCCGGCGCGATCTTGGCATAGCGGTTGGCGGCATCGAGCCCCTTCTGCGCCAGTGCCGGGTAATCGTAGAGATGAATTAGATAATGCGTCGCGCCCGGGTGCAGCGGCAGCCGCTTGGAGATCGGTTCGAGGATCGCGGCGCCCTTGAGCTGCTGCGCATAGGTCTTGTCGTTCAGATCCGCTGACGTGTTGAGCGTAATGGCATAGGCAATCAGGGCTTCGTCGTCGTCGGGATATTTCGCCGCAACTTTCGCCTGCGAGTCACGGAATAGCCGCATCCGCTGAACGTGCGGAGTGTTCTCGTAGTCGGCATACATCACCATAAGAGCATCTATGTAGTCGCGCTCGCGCTCTGTCGCGGCTCCGACTTCCTTGGCCTTGGTGATCGCTGCCAGCCCAGGCGCCAGATTTGGTTTCGGGATCGCATTGTGCGGATTGTCCATGTAAGTGAGCGCAATGCCCCAATAGGCCATCCCGCAGGTCGGGTCGGCCTTGATGGCTTCTTCAAAGATTTCTTTGGCGTTAAAATACCAGTAGGAATGCTGATAGCGCATCCCGCGATCGAAACGGCGTTGGGCCACCTCGTTGCAGGAAGTCTGGAAATGAACGCTGCCTAGTTGTTGATCGACTTCGTTTGGGCTTTGCGCGACCAGAGCCTGAGGTCCTGAGAGGCCAACGCTCGTCGCAATAACGAAGAACAGGTACTTTCGCATGGATCTCTCCCCTTGCATTAGAACGCAATGCTTTAGTCCTGGTAGACCACATCATAGCGCGTGCGATGCTTTTCCTGAACAGGTAAGTGGATCACGGCAGCGGCTCTGACCTATTGCGCTCGCTAATCAACAAAACGGCACGAAAGGGTACGTCAACCGTTGGCCAGCACTCCCGCCTGCCAGGGGCGACACGTCGCCCGATCCTGATTGCCTTTATCAACAAATCTGAAGCCGACGCGCCAGTTTTCGATATCGACTTGAGGGCTGTGGCCCCAACTCTGCCGTTGAGGAAGCAAGCTGGGGCCAAGCCTTGGAGGCCGGCCGAGATTGGGATCGAGGTCGGCGAATCGAGGATACGTCCACGCTGCGAAATCAATGGTGTGCCAGTTCACAATTGCGGAGGAGGACAATTCCGCTTTGGGCCAATTGTGTTGAAAAACTCGAAAATCGCGAGGCTCCGAAAATCTCGCAAGCGTAGCGCATCGGCTACTTCTGTCGCTGTAAGGCACTGTAGATGTGAATCAGCGCGGGGTCCCGACGCCGATCGGTGAGCCAAGCCATTGATATACCAAATGATGGAGGGGTCAATTCTGGGCTCTGACTCACTTTTGGTGCAGCGATCGGCGTGCCGCGGGTGGCACAGTGG
>CADEDX010000267.1 GCA_902826195.1 uncultured Bradyrhizobium sp.
GTGACGGTCTCCGCACCGATCCCGCACAGAAGCAAGTGCCCGGCAAGTGACGACGCAAAAAAGGAATTGACTTACCAAGGCCCGTTACAGAAGCCCGCATGAGCGCAGCGATATCCGGGGCGGCCGCCTGTGCGGATGCCGTCGTTCCGGATGTCGCTCCGCTCATCCGGCCTACAAGCGGGCTTTGCTTACTTCGCGCCGCAACATGAAAAAACCGGCGGGTGTTTCCACCCGCCGGCAGTGGTAGTCCAGAGGGAAGTCTTCAGGCCGCCTTCTTGGCCTTGGCCACATGGCTCGAGATCGCGTCCATCAAAGGCGGCGACAGGCAATCGTAGGGCTCGAGCCCGAGTTCTTTCAGCCGCGACCGGATACCGTCCATCTCGGCCGGCTGAACGCCGGATTCCAGCACGGAGGAGACGAAGGCGGCAAAGCCCGGGGCCGCCCATCCGCCTTCCTGGAACAGTTCGGGATGGATGAAGTCGAGCCCGAAGAACGGATGACCGGTGTTCTCGATCCGGCCGTACATATGCGTGCCGCACGCCTTGCAGGCATAGCGCTGGATCGTCGCCGAGGCGTCGACGATCGCCAGCTTGTCGCCGTTCTCGGTCACCTTGACATTGTCGCGCGGCACCACCGCGACGACGGAGAAGGTCGCGCCCGATGGCTTCCAGCACTTGGTGCAGCCGCAGGCGTGGTTATGGGCGACATCGCCCTTGATGGCGACCTTGACCGGCCGGTCCGAACATTTGCAGACGAGCGTGCCGCCGGCAAAGCTGCCGGTCCCCTTTTTCACGCCGCCATCGACCGATGGATGAATATGAGCAGTCATGGGCCTGTCCTCCTTGTGTGTGAAGTTCTCCAATCAGAACACGACGACCGAACGGATCGACTTGCCTTGATGCATGAGGTCGAATCCCTGGTTGATCTCCTCGAGCTTGAGGACGTGGGTGATCATCGGGTCGATCTCGATCTTTCCGTTCATGTACCAGTCGACGATTTTCGGCACGTCGGTGCGGCCGCGCGCGCCGCCGAAGGCCGTGCCCTTCCAGACGCGGCCGGTGACGAGCTGGAACGGCCGCGTCGCGATCTCCTTGCCTGACTCCGCGACGCCGATGATGACCGAGACGCCCCAGCCGCGATGGCAGGCTTCGAGCGCCTGCCGCATCACACCGGTGTTGCCGGTGCAATCGAACGTGTAGTCGGCGCCGCCGTCGGTGAGCCCGACCAGATGCTGGACGATGTCGCTGACCTTGGTCGGGTTGACGAAGTGGGTCATGCCGAAACGACGGCCCCAGTCTTCCTTGCCGTCGTTGATGTCGACGCCGACGATCTTGTCGGCGCCCACCATCCTGGCGCCCTGGATGACGTTGAGCCCGATGCCGCCGAGGCCGAACACGACGACGTTGGCGCCGGGCGTCACCTTGGCGGTGTTCACCACGGCGCCGACGCCCGTCGTCACCCCACAACCGATGTAGCAGCTCTTGTCGAAAGGCGCGTCCTCGCGGATCTTCGCCACCGCGATCTCCGGCAGCACCGTGAAATTCGAAAACGTCGAGCAGCCCATGTAGTGGAAGATCGGCTTGTCCTTGTGGCTGAAGCGCGAGGTGCCGTCCGGCATCACGCCCTTGCCTTGAGTCGCGCGGATCGCGGTGCAGAGATTGGTCTTTTGGCTCAGGCAGCTTTTGCACTGCCGGCATTCCGGCGTGTACAGCGGAATCACATGATCGCCCGCCTTCACCGACGTCACGCCCGGCCCGACCTCGCGGACGATGCCGGCGCCCTCGTGACCGAGGATCGAGGGAAAGATGCCCTCGCTGTCGAAACCGTCGAGCGTATAGGCGTCGGTATGGCAGATTCCGGTCGCCTTGATCTCGACCAGAACCTCGCCGGCCTTCGGGCCTTCGAGATCAACCTCGACGATTTCGAGCGGCTTCTTGGCCTCGAATGCGACGGCGGCGCGGGTCTTCATCCTAAACTCCACATGTTCTTTTCAGTCCTGCATCGACACGCCGCGCGTGCCCGATCACTTTGTGCCCTGTCATTTGGCCCCCATGCAGGTCTTCTCCGCCTGGGTATAGGCGTCCGGCTTGTCTTCACGCTTGGCGGGCCGCACGCGGCCGACCGCATCATGGGCGCGGGCGCGCAGGTAGATGTAGAGGTCGTCCATGTAGCAGGCGACATTCGGATTATCGCCGAACGCCGGCATCACGTTCTCCTGCGAACTACTTACGTTCTTGCGGCCGCTGGCGACGATCCCCATGAAATCGGGATAACTCATCGTCTTCAGTGACTCCTGCAGCGCCGGCGCGTAGGTCGATCCCATTCCGTCAGGGCCATGGCAGACATGGCATTCCGAGTGATAGCGGCGGTAGCCCGAGTAGGTGTACCAATCGACCGTGCCGTCGGCGGCAACCTTGAAGGTCGGGTTACCTTCCTTGTCGAGATATTTGCCATCCTCGGACTTGACGGCGGCCGGGTCGTCCGCGGCGTGGGCAGCCGATCCCGACGCCACCAGCATCGCGGTGGCAGCAATCAACCAGATTTTACGCAAGAGCTCATCCTCGGTATTCGATTCCGACCAGCCGGCGCGTGGGGTGAGCCACGCACCGGACGAGGTGGTCCTGCTTACTGCGGCAGCGCGAACACGGTGAGCGTGCCGCCGAGCGCGGTGTAGTTGCTCAGCGCGGCATAGCCGCCGACTGCGCCGAGACCCGCGGTCGGATCGGTCAGACCCGCAGCGAGGCCGATACCTGCCCAGCCGCCGACGCCGGACAGCACTGCCACATATTGCCGGCCTCCCTGCTCGTAGGTGTTGACGTTTCCGATGATGCCGGACGGGGTCTTGAACTTGTACAGTTCCTTGCCCGTCTTGGCATCGACCGCCTTTAGGTAGCCTTCGAGCGTGCCGTAGAACACCACGCCGCCGGCGGTCGCAAGCGCGCCCGACCACACCGAGAACTGCTCGGGCAGCGACCAGACGATCTTGCCGGTCTTGTTGTCCCAGGCAATGAAGTTGCCCATGTGGCTATCGCCCTGCGGCGGATACATCGACAGCGTCGCGCCCACGTAAGGCTGACCCGCCGTGTAGCTCACCTTGAACGGCTCGTAGTCCATGCAGACGTGGTTGGTCGGCACGTAGAACAGCTGCGTGTCGGGCGAATAGGCCGCCGGCTGCTGGTCCTTGGTGCCCAGCGCGGCCGGGCAGATGCCCTTGGTGTTCTTGTCCTCGCCGCCCTTCTCGGTCGAATACTGATCGAGCACCTTCGGACGGCCATAGGTCGGCGAGCTCTTGTTCATGTCGACGCCGGAGGTCCAGTTCACCTTCGGATCGTACTTCTCGGCGACGAGCAGTTCGCCGGTGGCGCGGTCCATGGTGTAGGCGAGACCGTTGCGATCGAAATGCGTCAGCAGCTTGCGATCGGTGCCGTTGACCTGCTGGTCGCTCAGGATCATTTCGTTGACGCCGTCATAGTCCCATTCGTCATGGGGCGTCATCTGATAGACCCAGCGGGCCATGCCGGTGTCGGCATTGCGCGCCCAGACGGTCATCGACCATTTGTTGTCGCCCGGACGCTGCTTCGGATTCCAGGTCGAGGGGTTGCCCGAGCCGTAATAGACGAGATTCAGGCTGGGATCGTAGGACAGCCAGCCCCATGTGCAGCCGCCGCCGATCTTCCACTGGTCACCCTGCCAGGTCTTGATGCTCGAGTCCTTGCCGACCGGCTTGCCCAGTTCGGTGGTGCTGACGGGGTCGACCATGATCTGCTCGTCCGGACCTTCGGAGAAAGCGCGCCAGGCCTGCTTGCCGGTCTTGAGGTCGTAGGCGGTTACGTGACACTGCACGCCGAATTCGCCGCCGGAGATACCGATCAGCACCTTGTCCTTGACGACGAGCGGTGAAGACGTGCCGGTGGCGCCCTTGCCGGGATCGCCGTTCTTGACGCTCCAGGCCACCTGCCCGGTCTTGGCATCGAGCGCGACCAGCGTGGTGTCGGCCTGATGCAGGAAGATCTTGCCGTCGCCATAGGCCACGCCGCGGTTGACGGTGTCGCAGCACATCACCGGAATGACGTTCGGATCCTGCTTGGGCTCGTACTTCCAGACGATCTTGTTCTCCTGCGAAAGGTCAAGAGCGTAGACCTTGTTGGGGAACGGCGTGTGGACATACATCATGTTGCCGACGACCAGCGGCCCACCTTCGTGGCCGCGCAGCACGCCCGTCGAGAAAGTCCAGGCCACCTGCAGCTTGCCGACGTTGGAAGCGTTGATCTGGTTCAGCTTCGAATAGCGTGTGTTGGCGTAGTCGCCGGCTGGCATCACCCAGTCTTTCGGGTTCTGCGCCATCTTGTGCAGATCGTCGTTGGCAGATGCGACGCCTGTGGCGAACGTCGCCATGGCGCCGAGAAAGGCAGCGGATAGCACCTTGCGCATTGTGGTTCCTCCCAGATGAAGAGTTTTGGGTTTCCGCCGAGACGGCCCATTTTCCATTCTTGGTTCCTATTCCTATCCCATTCGGAATCGGGAAACTTGCCCAAGAGCGAACCGCGTTTGCTCAAAAGCGAAACAAAGCGAACTTTAATTTTGAATCGCCGCGCACCGTCTTTTTATGTTGCGCAGCATCATTGGTGGGAGTGTTCCCACGCGCGCCAGCACACGCTGCGAATGAGGTTCCCCTTGACGCGGCCAAAACTAAGTTGGAGGATTGTCAACGGGATATTGGGAAGAATCTGCGCGACTTCCTTCGGGATTTCCTTGGGACTGCCTTAAGTTGAGTCAAATGTAGCGTCCTGTGACCGAAGCTTTTGCCGAGGTCGCGGCCTGTTCTCGAATTCGGTGGTTGGACCATGTCCGATACAGTCCGCTCGCTCAGCACTTCCGGGTTGACGCCGAAAAAACAGATCCAGACTTGGTCAGATGCACTGACCGATCTCTGCGGCCAGTTCGATATCGATCCGCTGGAGGCGTCTTCGCTGGAGGCGCGGATCAACTACACCACAGTCTCGCAGCTCAAGCTGTGCCAGATCGAGGCAAGCCAGCATCGCATCGCCCACACGGTGTCGGGCACGAAGCTGAGCGAACATCCCTACGTCAAGATCCTGTTCCAGACCTACGGCATCTCGCATTTCGAACAGAGCGGCCGTCGCATCGACATCATGCCCGGCGACTGTCTCGCCTATGACGTCTCCTGCCCGCACACCATCGTCAGCCCTTCGCTGACCCGGCACGAGGTCGTCATCGTGCCGAAGGAATTGTTGCATGAACGTGGCTTCCGTACGGCGAAAATGTTGCCGTGCAAGCTTTCCGCGCGCAACGGCACCGGACGCATCGCCTATGATTTCGTGCACACCGCGTTCGACGAGGCCAACAGGCTGTCGCCCCACAACGCGATCGGCGTCGCCGATTCGCTAATCGATCTGCTGCTGCTGCCGCTGCGCGAGGCCGACACCATGTTCGATCGTGTCGGTCCCGAAGCGATGTATATCCGCGCGCAAGCCTATATCCGCGAACATCTGCGCGATCCCGAGCTTTGCATCGACCGGATCTCGGCCGCCCTGGGCTGCACCAAGCGCTACCTGCACATGCTGTTCAGCGACCGCGGCATGACCGTCAGCGACTACATCTGGCGCGCGCGGCTAATGCACTGCCGGCAGGAACTGGAAACGCAAAACGGCAAGACGATCACCGATGTCGCCTTTTCGTGGGGCTTTTCCAGTTCGTCGCATTTCAGCCGCGTATTCAGGAAACATTTTGGCTTCGTCCCCTCCGCCATCCACAAGGCGCACGCGACTGACCCGTTGCCTGAAGCTTCGTGAACGCAGTCGTTGTGAATGCAGTCGTAGGATTAGTTGAGCTCTTCGCGAAACGCATAAATCCCGGTTTGTAGGATGGGTTGAGCGAAGCGAAACCCATCAATCCCGGTCGCCGAAGCATGATGGGTTTCGCTTCGCTCAACCCATCCTACCAGAGGCTAGTCTAGAACGTCGCCTTCAGCCCTGCATAGAAAGCCCGCGGCCGCGCCGGACTGACCGTGCGAGGGTCGGAAAAATCCGCGCCGCCATTGACGAAATTGGGAATATCTCCCCGCTCGAAGAACGTGCCGAACGTCGAATAGCGATTGTCGAAGATGTTATCGACGCGGCCGTAGAGCTGAAACGTCTTGTTGATCTGATATGAGGCGTGAAGGTTGAACACCGAATATCCCGGCAGCCGCGCCGCCTGGTTAGATTCGTCGCCGGCAAAATACTGGCTCGCGACGAACAACGCGTCGCCGCCGACCTTGAAGGCGTCGGTGACGGCGTAATCGACGCCGAGCTTGACCCGGTTGCGGGGAACGGAAGGAATCCGGTTGCCCGGGACGACCTGAATAAGATCATCGACGGCGAACGGGCTTCGGGAGTTGAGCGTCAACGCATCGAGAAAGCGCGCATCGACCAGGGTATAGCTGGCATAAAGCTGCAGCGCTTTTGAGGTCAGGTTGACCTGCGCCTCGATGCCCTGCCGCCGCGTCCGCCCGACGTTCTGGAAATAGCCAAAGCCCTGCACTTCCGGGCTTGGGATCGCCAGGATGTCGTCGGCATTGGTGGCGCGGAAGCCGCCGATCTTCCAGCCGAGCGTGCCTATATTCAGCTCCTTGCTGCCACGAAAGCCCGCTTCGACGGTGCGCGACACCACCTGCTTCAGCGGCGGATCAGCGATCAGGAAGGCCGCGACGATGCAGGGACGCGCCGGATCGGCACAGGCCAGTTCGAGCGGCGTCGGCGCGCGATTGGCTTCGGAATAGCCGGCATAGGCGGTCACTTCGGGCGTAACCTTGTAGGTGCCGCCGACCATCGGATTAAAGCGGCTGAAGGTATGGCTGCCGTTGAGATCCGTGCCGATCTGGTCCTGCAGATTGATGCTGGCGTAATTGAACCGGCCGCCACCCGAGACCGAGAACCGGTCGGTGACGTCGAACGTGTCGAGCGCGTAGAGCCCGGTGTAGCGGTTGGTGGCGCGAAGCGAGACAGGACCGATCGAAACCGGTTCGCCTGATCGTCCAAGGAATATGCCGCTGCCGTTGACGACGTAGTTCGACCCGATGGTGCCGAGTTCGGCGCTGGCACCGAAGCGCGTCACGCCGGAATCGAAGCTCGTGCCGACCATGAACTGGTTGTTGTGCCCAAATAGCTGGTCGGTGTTGGTCGCTTGCAGCGTCGCGCCGGTGGTGGTCGAACGGGTCGTGGTGCGGTCGATCTGCCCCAGCACGGCCGAGTCGGGAAACGGATTTGCCAGCTGCACGCCGTTCAGCCCATTGGCCGCCACATCGTCGTCGTTGAAGCAAAGCAGCGTCGGGTCTAGGGCGCAGCGCTCCGTCTCGGTCGGGTTTCCGTCCACCGTCTTCTGCTGAAACCGGCGCACCCGCACCGATCCGTCGAGCGTCCAGGTCGGCGTCACCTCGACCTTTCCGGTCAAATTGGCGTAGGCGACACGGTTATCCGTGGTCTGCGGCGTCGTGTAGGTGGCGCCCCAGTATTTCTGAAGCAGTTCGACCGGCACCGCCGCCGATGCACCAAAATTGTTCTTGGCCACGCCGACATTGAGGTGGAACTCGCTGCTGTCGGTGCGGTAGCCGACATCGCCATAAAAGCGCCGGATCGCCGATTCCCCGAAATTGCGATAGCCGTTGTCGCGCACGCCCTCGAGCGCGCCAAATACCGACCAATTGCCGACCTGCTTGCCGGCCTGCGCCGAGCTTTGGATGCGCCCGAACGATCCGCCCATGGTGTTGATTTCGGCGCCTTGGTAGCTGAAGCCATCCTTCATCAGGACGTTGACCGCGCCGCCGAGTGCGTTGAGCCCGAACGCGGGATTGTTGGTCACGACAGTGACGGACCGGATCGCGGCAGTCGGGATCAGGTCCCAGTTGACGGTGTCGCCGAACGCTTCGTTGATGCGCATCCCGTTCTGATACACCGCAAGCCCCTGAGGCGTACCGGCGACCGGCGATGCCGTGAAGCCGCGAAACTGGATGTCCGGCATAAAGGGATTGCCGGTCGTATCGCTGAGGATGATGCCGGGAACCTGTTGCTGCAACGCGTCGCCGATGTTGAGCGATCCCGTTCGCACGATCTGTGCCGCGCCGACGGCATTGATCGCCGCCGGCACCTTGTCGACGTCCGTTCCGGTGCGCGCGGTCGGCGTCGGCGCGGTCGGGTAGACAAACACCCGGCGCACGTTGCGGGGCGCCTGCGGCGCGGCCCTGTTCCGGGCTGGTCTGGCGGTGGTGGTCGGCGCGACGACCTCGATGGCCGGCAAAACCTCGCTGTCACGGGAGGCGGATTGAGCGTGAGCACCGTCAACGGCGGAAACAAGACATAGCGGGAGTGTCCCCACAAACAGGAATCGTGCGCCCATACTGCTTCTTCCCCATTCCCACCGGTCGCGTTGCCCCCCCGCCGGTTGGTTGCGGATGATCTTAGGATGTCGGCCGGATTGCGCACCATTCAAAACGTCCCGGGTGCGACGGGAAAAATTCCCGGCTCAATAACGAGCGTCGCTCGGCACCACCGCCTCCACAGTTACGCCATGATCTCCCGAAGCGATCGTCAGCGAACCGCCCAGCGCCAGGATTAG
>CADEDX010000268.1 GCA_902826195.1 uncultured Bradyrhizobium sp.
TCAGAACCTGAAATAGATCAATTCGCTGTGCCGCTGGAATCCCAAGATGCCAAACTCCAGCACCGCGCTGCCAGCATAGGGGAACAGCGGTCGCATCCGCTTCGCGCAAAGATTTTCGCCGACACTTCGGCTCTTGTGGTCGTAGCCCATGATCTCCTGGGTATTCGGCACGAACCAGACGAGCGCCGCGTAGATCGCTACGAACAGCGCGTAGGCCATTTCGGCGCGGCCAAAGGCGACGGTGGAGGGATCGGCCATCCTCGTCAGCACGGAAAGCGCGGTCGGCATATCGGGGGCGCGGAAGAAGACCCAGGCGATGGTGACGGCCAGAAATGTCAGGGCCATTCCTGCGATGTCGGCCAGACGACCAAAGCGCGGCGGCACTTTGGGGTCCAAATGGCTCCAGGCATGATTGACGCAGAGATAGACGCCGTGCAGTGCGCCCCAGGCAACAAACGTCCAAGCCGCGCCGTGCCCAGAGGCCGCCAAGCAGCATGGTGATCATCAGATTGACGTAGCGCAGGATAGGGCCGTGGCGGTTGCCGCCGAGCGGGATGTAGAGATAGTCGCGCAGGAATTGCGACAGCGTCATTGCCATCGCTGCCAGAAGTCGACGATGGAAGTGGCCTTGTAGGGCGAGTTGAAATTCAGCGGCAGGAAGATGCCGAACAGCAGCGACAGGCCGATCGCCATGTCTGAATAGCCGGAGAAGTCGAAATAGAGCTGGAACGTGTAGGCCAGCACGCCAATCCAGGCCTGATCGAAGGTTGGTGTATTCGGGCCGAAAGCGTGCGACACCAGTGGCTGGATGCCGTCGGCCAGGCAGGTCTTCTTGAACAGGCCGATGGCGAAAATGATCAGGCCGCACAGGATCAGATGCGGATCGGGGCGTTTTGTCTCCGCGCGCTCGAACTGCGGGATCATGTCCCTGTGGTGCAGGATCGGCCCGGCGATCAGATGCGGGAAGTAAGTGACGAACAGCGCGGAACGCGCGACGTTTCCTCGGTAAGCGTCGACGAGAAACGCAATCTGGGTAAAATTGTAAAAGGAAATGCCGACCGGCAGCGCGATGTTGACGATGAGGCCGGCCGAAAACAGCGCGTTGAGGTTGGCGGCGAAGAAGCCCGCATATTTGAAGATGCCGAGCACGAGCAAATCGCCGGTGACGCCGCTGCCAGCGCGGCAGACCGCGCAAAGGGAGAAAGCCTGCACGCGATCAGGAGGTAGCCGACGCCATAATTGAAGGCGATCGAAGCCAGCAGCAATGGCACAAACCGCGCGCCGCTGAAGGCATAAAATACCAGCGACGCCAGCGCCAGCCACACCACCGGAGCCAGTTGGCTGCGGCGGCCGAGCGCGAAATAGCCCAGCAGGACGACCGGCAGGAATAGGAAAATGAAAGAATAGGAATTGAAGAGCTTCGGGTCTTTCGCGGCAGGGCCGAAAAGCCTAACCATACCGTGCAAAAAGCAACAAGACCGAGCATCGGCCCGATCTGGCAATTGGCATTTTCGGGCCGATATAGTGGGTCCGTGACGCCTGACCTTGGTGGTCCCGCAGACCCAAGCCGCACATCCAGCTTACGAGGATTGAGTGACAGAACCCCGGAAGACTCCCCTGCCCGCCCCAGTCGCCCCGCGCCGTCCGAATTCGTTCGTCACGCACGGCATCACGGTGACCGACGACTACGCATGGCTGAAAGACGCCAGATGGCAGGAGGTGCTGCGCGATCCCTCGATCCTGGACCCGGACATCCGAAAATACCTGGAGGCCGAGAACGACTACACCGAGAGCCTGCTCGGCCACACCGCGCCGCTGCAGAAGACGCTGGTCGCGGAGATGCGCGGGCGGATCAAGGAGGATGACTCCAGCGTACCGTCGCCGGATGGACCATTCGCCTACTTGCGGAAATTCCGCGAGGGCGGGCAGCACGAGCTGTTCGGCCGTACGCCGCGCGAGGGCGGCGACGTCCAGATCGTGCTCGATGGCGACGCACTGGCGAAGGATCATGAATATTTCAAGTTCGGCGGCACGCGGCATTCGCCGGACCACAAGCTGCAGGCGTGGACCGCCGATACCAAGGGTTCGGAATATTTTTCCATTCGCGTGCGCGACTGGGCTGATGGGCGGGATCGCGACGACCTCGTCGAGGAGATCGACGGCGGCATCGTCTGGAGCAAGGACTGCAACAGCTTCTTCTATGTCAAGCTCGACGTCAATCATCGCCCGATGCAGGTGTGGCGGCATCGCCTCGGAACCAGGCAGTCCGACGACACGCTGGTCTATGAGGAGCAGGACTCCGGCTGGTTCACCCATCTGCACGAGAGTTCGTCCGGCCGCTTCTGTGTGATCGCCGGGGGCGACCACGAAACGTCCGAGCAGCGGCTGATCGACCTCGAACATCCCGACGCGCCGCCGCGGCTCGTCGCCGCGCGCGAAGACGGCGTGCAGTATTCGCTCGCCGATCGCGGCGACGAGCTGTTCATCCTCACCAACGCCGACGGCGCCATCGACTTCAAGGTCGTCACCGCGCCGCTCGCCGCCCCCGAGCGCGCCAACTGGCGCGACCTCATTCCATACCGCGAGGCCGTCTATGTGCTCGATGTCGAACTCTATGCCGGCCACATGGTGCGGCTGGAGCGCGCCAACGCGCTGCCCGCGATCATCATCCGCGACTTGAAGACCGGCGAAGAACACGCCATCGCGTTCGACGAAGCCGCCTATTCGCTCGACACCATGGGCGGCTACGAATTCAAGACCACCAAACTACGGTTCTCCTATTCGTCGATGACGACGCCGGCGGAAGTTTATGACTACGACATGGCGACGCGCGAGCGCATCCAGCGCAAGCGCCAGGAGATTCCGTCCGGCCACAACCCGGCCGACTACGTCACCACGCGCATCATGGCGGCGTCGCATGACGGCGCGCAGGTACCGGTCTCGATCCTGCACCGCAAGGATCTGGTGCGCGACAGCAAGGCGCCGCTGCTGCTCTACGGCTACGGTTCCTATGGCATGGCGATGCCGGCATCCTTTGCCGCCAACCGGCTGTCGCTGGTCGACCGCGGTTTTGTCTACGCCATTGCGCATATCAGGGGCGGCGCCGACAAGGGCTGGGGCTGGTATCTCGACGGCAAGCGCGAGAAGAAGACGAACACGTTCGACGATTTCGCGGCGGCCGGCCGCGCGCTCATCGATGCAAAATACACCAGCGCAAAGCGCATCGTCGGCCATGGCGGCAGCGCCGGCGGCATGCTGATGGGCGCGGTCGCCAACCGCTCCGGCGAACTGTTCGCCGGCATCGTCGCCGAAGTGCCGTTCGTCGACGTGCTGAACACGATGCTCGACGACACGCTGCCGTTGACGCCGCCGGAATGGCAGGAATGGGGCAACCCGATCGAGAACGAAAAAGATTTTCGTACCATTTTGTCGTACTCGCCCTACGACAATCTCGCGGCCAAGGACTATCCGGCCATCTTGGCAATGGGCGGGCTGACCGATCCGCGCGTGACCTATTGGGAGCCGGCGAAATGGATCGCCCGCCTGCGCGCGACGATGTCAGGCGGGGGACCGGTGCTGCTGCGCACCAACATGGGCGCCGGCCACGGCGGAGCATCCGGGCGATTCAACCGGCTGGATGAGGTCGCGATCGTCTATGCGTTCGCGCTGTGGGCGGCTGGAAAGGCGGAAGCGGGGGTCTAACGCCATCGTCGTCCCGGCGAAGGCCGGGAGCCATAGCCACCGCTCTTCGTGATTTCGACGGACGTCGGCGACCTCGGCTTGAGCCGAAGGGACAACGCGGTGTGGGTCCCGGCTTTCGCCGGGACGACGGGAATCTCACCGCCCGTTTTTCTTCCGCCATTCAGCGAAATCGACCGACGTCTGCGGGTCGGTCGCGGGATAGAGTCCCAGAATGCCGCGGCCGCCGCGGACCTGCTCGGTGACGAAATCCTCGAACGCAGTCATCTCGACGGCCTCATCGGCGATCTCGTCAGCGAGATACGCGGGGATCACGATGACGCCGTCGCTGTCGCCAAGAATGACGTCGCCGGGAAACACCGGCGCGTCGCCGCAACCGATCGGCACGTTGATCTCGATCGCCTGGTGCAGCGTCAAGTTGGTCGGCGCGCTCGGACGGTGGTGATAGGCCGGAAAGCCGAGCGCGGCGATCTCGGCGGAATCGCGAAAGCCGCCGTCGGTGATCACACCGGCACAGCCGCGCTGCATCAGCCGCGTCACTAGGATCGCGCCGGCGGATGCGGCACGCGCGTCCTTGCGGCTGTCCATCACCAGGACCGCGCCGGGCGGACAATCCTCGATCGCCTTGCGCTGCGGGTGTGCGTGGTCGCGGAACACATCGATGGTGTTGAGGTCCTCGCGCGCTGGCATGTAGCGCAGCGTAAAGGCCTCGCCGACCAGCACCGGCTGGTTTGGCCCAAGCGGATGGACGTCCTGGATCATCTGGATACGGAAGCCGCGCTTGAACAGCACGGTGGCAACAGTGGCGGTAGAGACGGTTTTGAGTTTGTCACGGGTGGCGTCGGTTAGTTTGGTCATGATGCTCTATCCAGCTGCTTGTCATTTTGCGAATGCGCCGACACGGCGCCCGCTCATAATCCAGGCTCTCTCTATCCACGTCATTGCGAGCGCAGCGAAGCAATCCACACTTTACTTTTGTCGTAGGATGGATTGCTTCGCTTCGCTTGCAATGACGGGTTGCGGCTAGTAAATCGCCGGCTCGTCGACCGGCTTGCCAAAGCTGGTCTCCAGAAAATCGAAATCGCAGCCTTCATTGGCCTGCTTGATGTGGCGCGAGAACATCCAGCCATAGCCGCGTTCGTAGCGCGGCTCCGGCGCCTTCCATGCGGCGCGGCGTTCTGCGAGTTCCGCCTCCGGCACATCGAGGTTGATGGTCCGCGCGTTGACGTCGAGCGTGATGTTGTCGCCGGTCCGCACCAGCGCCAGCGGGCCGCCGATATAGGATTCCGGCGAGACGTGCAAAATGCAGGCGCCATAGCTGGTGCCGCTCATGCGCGCATCCGACAGCCGCACCATGTCGCGCACGCCCTGCTTCACGAGCTTGGTCGGGATTGGCAGCATGCCCCATTCCGGCATGCCCGGCCCGCCCTGCGGTCCGGCATTGCGAAGGATCAGCACGTGATCGGCTGTGACGTCGAGATTTGGATCGTCGATCGCCTTCTTCATGGAAGGGTAATCGTCGAACACCAGCGCGGGGCCGGTGTGCTTGAGAAACCGCGGTTCGCAGGCGCTCGGCTTGATCACGCAACCGTCGGGCGCGAGATTTCCCTTGAGCACGGCGAGCGCGCCCTCCTTGTAGATGGGATTCTCGACCGTGCGAATGACATCGTCATTATAGACTTCCGCACGCGCGATGTTGTCGCCGAGGCTCTCACCCGTCACCGTCATGACATCGAGGTGCAGATGTTCCTTGATGCGGCTCATCAGGCCCGGCAGGCCGCCGGCATAGAAGAAATCCTCCATCAGATATGTGTCGCCGCTCGGCCGCACATTGGCGATCACAGGCACCTTGCGGCTGGCGGTTTCGAAATCGTCGAGCCCGATGTCCTGTCCGGCGCGGCGCGCCTGCGCGATCAGATGGATGATCGCATTGGTAGAACAGCCCATCGCCATCGCGACCGTGATCGCGTTCTCGAACGCCTTGCGCGTCTGGATCTTGCTCGGCGTCAGATCCTCCCACACCATCTCGACGATGCGGCGACCGCATTCGGATGCCATGCGGATGTGGCCGGCGTCGGCGGCGGGTAGCGAGGACGCCCCCGGCAGCGTCATGCCGATCGATTCCGCAATCGCCGTCATGGTCGAGGCGGTGCCCATGGTCATGCAGGTGCCGTAGCTGCGGGCGATGCCGGCTTCGACATCGACCCAATCCCTGTCGGAAATCTTCCCCGCACGCCGCTCGTCCCAATATTTCCAGGCGTCCGAGCCCGAGCCCAGCGTCTTGCCCTTCCAGTTGCCACGCAGCATCGGGCCGGCCGGCAGATAGATCGTCGGCAGGTTCATGCTGGTGGCCCCCAACAGAAGACCCGGCGTGGTCTTGTCGCAGCCGCCCATCAGAACCACGCCGTCGACGGGATGGCCGCGCAACAATTCCTCGACGTCCATCGCCAGCATGTTGCGGTAGAGCATCGTCGTCGGCTTCAAGAACGATTCCGACAGCGACAGCGCCGGCAGCTCCATCGGAAATCCGCCCGCCATCAGGATGCCGCGCTTGACGTCGTCGACCCGGCTCTTGAAGTGCATGTGGCAGGGCTGCGCGTCCGACCAGGTATTGACGATCGCAATCACCGGGCGGTCTTTCCATTCCTCCGGCGCGTAGCCCATCTGCATCGCGCGCGAGCGGTGGCCGAAAGCGCGGAGATCGTCGGGCGCAAACCAGCGCGCGCTGCGGAGGTCGGCGGGGTTCTTCTTGCTCATGACTGCGTGCCCCATTTCTGGACGGTGTTGCGCTCGATGGTGCGGAAGATCAGGTTCTCGACAATCAGGCCGATCACGATGACGGTCAACAGGCCGGCGAACACGGCAGGGATATCGAGCAAATTTCGGTTCTCGAAGATGAACCATCCGAGACCGCCCTGCCCCGATGACACGCCGAACACGAGCTCGGCGGCGATCAGCGTGCGCCAGGCAAACGCCCAGCCGATCTTCAGGCCGGTCAGGATCGAGCCGAACGCGGCCGGGATGAGAATGCGGGCCACATAGGGCAGACCGTGCAGGCCGTAATTTCGGCCGACCATGCGAAGCGTGTTGGAAACGCTCTTGAAGCCGGAGTGGGTGTTGAGCGCGACCGGCCACAGCACCGAATGGATCAGCACGAAAACGAGACTGCCATTGCCGAGGCCGAACCAGATCAGCGCCAGCGGCAACAGCGCAATCGCCGGCAGCGGATTGAACATCGCGGTGATGGTTTCGAGGAAATCTGTACCGATCCGGGTCGAAATCGCGAGGATGGTAAAAATGGCCGCCAGGACGATGCCGGCGGCGTAGCCCATGAACAGCACCTTCAGCGATGCCCAGGCGCGCATCGGAATCGTGCCGTCGCGCACCTTGTCGAACATGGTCAGGATGGTGTCGTGAAAGGTCGGGAACAGTAGCGGGTTGTTGAGGACGGTACCGTAGATCTCCCACGCCGCGGCGAGAAAGATGATGATCACGGATTTGCGGACGAAGCCGTCGTTCCACAGCAACTCGAGCACGGTGAGCTTGCGCTCGACCTCCGCCGGCACGGCAGCGGTCAGGTCGGCGGCATCGCGCATCAGGATTCTGGCTTCACCCATGATGCGCTCCTCAATGTGCCGTCGCGGCGTCAGCGAACAGCAGATCATGGATCTGCTTTTCCAGCCGCGTGGCGCTGCCGTCCTCGCCGGAAACCTTGTCGACATCGACGACCTCGGCCTTGACCCGCCCGGGGTGCGGCGACAGCAGCAATATGCGGTTGCCGATCTTGATCGCTTCGGCGATCGAATGGGTGACGAACAGCACGGTGAATTTTGTCTCGGCCCAGAGCTGTAGCAACTCGTCCTGGCAGGTGCGCCGCGTCAGCGCGTCCAGCGCTGCGAACGGCTCGTCCATCAAAAGGATGTCCGGCTCCATTGCCATGCCGCGCGCGATCGCCACGCGCTGCTTCATGCCGCCCGACAGGGTGTGCGGATAGGAATCCACGACGCGGGTCAGGCTGACCTTTTCGATATAGGCACGTGCCCGCGCGTCGGCGTCCTTGCGCGGCAGCTTACGCGTCATCAGCAGCGGAAACGTTACGTTTTCCAGCACCGTCTTCCACGGCAGCAACTGGTCGAACTCCTGGAAGATCATCATGCGATCGGCGCCGGGCTCGGATATCTCCCTACCTGAGATGCGCATCTTGCCTTCGCTCGGCTTCATATAACCGCCGACCGCCTTCAACAGCGTGGACTTGCCGCAACCGGAAGGGCCGAGCAGCACGAAGCGATCGGAGCGATCGACCGTGAAGCTGACCCGCTCGGTCGCGGTCACCACCGCGCTCGACGTCTTGTAGCGCAGCGTTACGTCACTGACATCCAGAAGGGCCGTCATACCGATCAATTGCCTTTCAGGTCGTGCGCGACCGGCAGGTAGTAATCGGTGAAGGCCTTTGGCATCGTCTTCAACGTCCCGGTCTTGAACAGATGCGCGGCGAATTTCATGGTACCCTGCGGCTGCAGGTTCCACTCCATCATGCCGGGCTCCTTGAGCCAGGTCAGCAGATCCTCGACGCTGCTCTTGTCGCCGGTGACTTCCTTGTAGATCTCGACCGCGGCCCTGGTGTCGCTGCGGATCAGATCGTGGGCTTCTTTCGTAGCATCGCGCACCGCCTGCACGATCTTCGGATTAGCGTCGGCGAATTTGGTCGTGGTGAAGAACTGCGCCTGGCTGAGCGGACCGCCCATCACCTCGGGCGACGACAGCACGACATGGGCGCCGGGGACGTTCTTCAGCTCGAGGAAGGTGAACGGCGGAATCGCAAAAGGATTGCGAGCCTCATGCAGGGTGGTGGTCATAGGCACAGAGGCGACGGGATTGACGAGTTGAAAGGTGTTGGCGTGGAGCTTT